>JANLFZ010000185.1:0-8954 GCA_024653385.1 Thermoguttaceae bacterium
CTTCCAGCGCGACTTGGTGCTCGAAGACCATTGGCGATTTTCGGGCATGCACTATGCGCGCACCTTGGAGGCTTGGCTGGCCCGCTGCGACGCCCAACGAGCCGATCTGTTGCGATTGTTCGAGGCGAAGCTGGCGCCGAAGGATGCGGCCCGGCAGCTCCAGCGCTGGCGCATGTTCTTCATGGCCTGTTCCGAGCTTTTTGGCTATCGGGGTGGCCGCGAATGGTTCGTCTCGCATTACCTCTTCTCCAAACGTCAGCAAAGCGAGCGCCAGGTATAGAACGAATGCGTGGCGCCGAGAAAGGGAAACGTAAACAATGATGTACTACCTGAAGCTGTACGCGGCCACATTCGTCGGATTTCTGGCAATCGACATGGTTTGGCTGGCCTTCGTCGCCCGCGGCTTTTACAAGCACCACTTGGGCTTCTTGCTCAGCGAGCAGCCCAACTGGTGGGCCGCGATCGTGTTCTACTTGCTCTTCATCGCTGGGCTTCTCGTCTTCGCCGTCGTGCCGGGGCTTCAGGCCGGCTCGCTCCGCAAGGCGCTCGTTTTGGGGGCCTTTTTCGGCCTGGTCGCCTACGCAACCTACGACCTAACGAACTTGGCGACGGTCAAGAAGTGGCCGTGGATCGTGACCGTCGTGGACATGGCGTGGGGCACGGTGCTGGCGGCATCGGTCACGGGCATCGGCTATGCGGTTGGACGCTGGCTGCGATGATCCTTCGGGGTGGCGATCCACCCGTAGGTTCGGGCGGTGAACCCGTCGTCTGAGGCGACCTGCGCTGCAATAATTGCACAGTCAGTGGATTCCGTTCGGATGCGTTCTGCGTTTAGCGTGGCCATACCGAGCTTGTCGACCAACCAGCCGCATGCCCGTGGCGAGCTTTTCACATCGCCCACGTCTTTCGCGACGGGAACGTCAGATTGACCATGTGAAGGTCGATTTGTAGACTGATGTCACCCGCGGGGTTCATGTTCGCGTTCGAACGGGCGTGTACAAGGGCTTCGGTTCTTGCTGGAGGCCATGCAATGAGACGCTTGTCGTGGAGGATTGCGCCGCTGGCGGCGTTGCTGGTTTTCATGTCTGTCGTGCCCGTGAAGGCTGCCGAGCGCAATCTCAAGGACTCCGAGTCGGCGACGCACGGAACAGGCGACGCATTTCATCAGGTGGTGGAGACGTACAAGTTCCCGGGAGTGGAAATCGTCCAATTCAACCTGCCGGTGCTCAGTCACTACTCCTACATGCTGGCGGCGGGTAAGGAAGCACTGGTCGTCGATCCCAGCCGCGACGTGGGCGTCTACCTAGACCACGCCAAGAAGCACGGCTTGACTGTCAGGGGCGTGTTCCTGACCCATTCGCACGCCGACTTTGTCGCGGGGCACATGGAATTGGTGCGGGCCCTGGGTGTCCCCATCTACCAGCACGCTGCCAGCGGCGCCAAGTACAAGATCGAGCCCTTGCGCGACGGATCGACGTTCAAGATCGGGAGCGTGACGATCCATGCGATGGAAACGCCGGGCCACACGCCCGACGGGATGTGTGGCGTGGTGCTTGTCGAGGGCGACCGCCAGCCCAAGGCGATTTTCACTGGCGACACTTTGTTTGTCGGTTCTGTCGGCCGGCCCGACCTGCTGGAGGGCCAGATCACCGCCGCCACCCTGGCTGGGATGAGTTTCGACACCTGGCACAAGAAGCTGGCCAACCTGCCGGACAGTACGGTCGTTCTGCCGGCCCATGGCGCGGGATCGCTCTGCGGGGCGCACTTGTCCGATGACCCTGCGAGTACGATTGGCCGGGAGAAGGTGTCCAACCCCTATTTGCAGCATAAGGGGCGCAGCGAGTTCATTGCCGCGGTCTTGGAAGGGCTGCCCGAGGCGCCGCAGTACTTCAAGTACAACGCGGCGATGAACCGCGAGGGCCCGCCCCTGGTGGCATGGGAGGCCGCTGCAAAACAGGCCAAGGCCGGCTTGACGCTGACGCAGGACGATAACCTCTGGCTCGTCGATGTTCGGGACGCTGCCAAGTATGCCGAAGGACATGTGGCCGGATCCGTAAACATTGGGCTGCGTGGCCGGTTGGAAACGTGGACGGGCACCATGGTCCCTTGGGGTGCCCCCCTGGTGCTCATCGGCTCCGACGCGGAACTCAAAGAGACGGTCTTTCGACTCCATCGCGTGGGCTACTCTGGACAAGTGCTTCCCATCGGTGACTGGACCAAGGCGGGACTGCCTTTAGCACAAAGCGGCACCGTCAAGCCGGCTGAACTCTATGCCGCCATGCAGGCCGGCAATGCGCCAATCATTGTGGACGTGCGTTTGCCAAGTGAGTGGATGGGGCTGCGGATCGGGACCGTCATCAACCTGCCGCTAACCCATCTCGCGGAGCTTTCCGGCAAGTTGGACCCCAATTCGCCTGTGGTGGCAGTGTGTAATAGTGCCTATCGCTCCAGTCTCGCGGTGGGAATCTTGCAGCGGAAAGGGTTCAAGAACGTCGCCAGTCTGGCCGGGGGCACACAGGCGTGGATCGACGCCGGTTACCCCGTGTTCGGCAACGAGCGCACGGCCGCTGGGTCTTCGGCGCCGAAGCGCGTCGTGCATTTGGCCGAACGTATTTCCCCTGCCGACCTCAATCGCCTGATCCAGGACTTGCCGGGCACATTTGACCTGGTGGACATCAGGCCGCCAGAGGCCTTCAAGGACTATGGCCTTCCCGGCTCCAGGAACGCCGAGATTGCCGAGGTGCTCGCTAATCCGGGTTATTTGACCGGTGCCGGGCCCCTGATCCTGGTGGATCGCGATGGGTCGCTGGCCATGATGGTGGCGGGCATCCTCTCGCAGAAGACCCAACGGCCGGTCAAGGCCCTGCACGGCGGCCTGGACGCTTACTGGCAGGAAACCGAGGGGAACCGTGCCGTAAGAGCGGTCCCGCTGCCTGCGGCCGGTGCTGTACGCCCCGAGACGGCTCCGGCACCCCCGGCATCCGGACCGTCCTCGCCCACGACGCGCACAAAGAAGTCGGCTGGCTGTTAACGAACAGACTTGTCCGGAGGCCATCCCTCATGAATGGAAACGGCTCCTCGCGGTCCGCTGGTCCCAAGCCCTACATGAACCCCTATCTTGCCGGCGTGGTTTTGGGCCTGACGCTGTTGGCCAGCTTTCTCGTCTTGGGCGTGGGTCTGGGCGCGTCGGCCGGCATTGCCCGCCTTGGCGCCTCCCTGCAAGGATGCATCATGCCCGGGCACGTGCAGGCGAGCGAGTACTTCGGCTCCTGGGGCAAGGCCCCGCTGCGCTACTACCTGGTGTACATGTTCGCGGGCACGCTCTTGGGCGGACTGGTCTCGGCCGTCGTGTCCCGGCGCGTGCAGCCACAACTTGAGCGCGGTCCGACGGCTCCTCGCGGCTTGCGCATTCTGTTGGCCCTCGTGGGTGGTGTGGTTGTGGGTTTCGCCAGCCGGTTGGCTTCGGGTTGTACCTCCGGCCAAGCTCTGACCGGCGGGGCAATGCTCGCCACCGGTAGTCTGCTGTTCCTGGTTTCAGTATTTGCCGGCGGCTATGCCACGGCGTACTTTGTCAGGAGGCAGTGGCAATGATTACCACCTTCTTCGGCAGCGACGCGTTGGGATCGAACGGGGCGTTTCTCGTGGCCCTGGTCCTCGGCTTCGGTTTCGGCGTTGCGCTGGAACTAGCCGGCTTCGGCAGTTCCAGGAAGCTGTCCGGCATCTTCTATTTCCGTGATATGACCGTCCTCAAGGTCATGTTCACGGCCATGATCACGGCCATGCTCGGGCTGCACCTCCTTCTGGCGGTCGGGGTGATCACAAACGACCAGATCTACTTTCTGCCTACAGTGTATGGCGCTCAGATCCTCGGCGGTCTGATCTTTGGCGTGGGCTTTGCGATGGCGGGCTGGTGTCCTGGCACCGCGGCGGTGGGAGTTGCCTCCGGCCGGTTGGATGCAGTGATCTTCCTGGTCGGGGCCATGGTCGGAAGCGTGCTCTTCAACGAACTCTACCCCACCTTGGCGCCTGTGTATCACTGGGGTGACGTGGGCGTGAAGTTTCTCTGGGCGGCGCTCGGAGTGTCCTCAAACGTGTTCGTGCTGGTCTTCGCCTGGGTCGCTGTGGTTGCGTTCTGGGGCGCGGAGTGGATCGAGAAGAAGGTCGCCGGCACCGGCGTGTACTTGGGCAGCCGATTTCTCAAGGTATTCAGCATTGCTATCCTTGTAGTCGGCGTCGCACAAGCGATTCTCCCGTCTGCCACTCCGACGCCTGTCGCTACGGCGGGAGCGGGAGAGCCGGCGCTGCTGGCGGCAGTCGAGGCGGGAGAGGACCACATCGAGCCCGAGGAGCTGGCCGACCGGCTCATGGCCGGCGACAAGACGCTGGTGCTGGTGGACATCCGAACGCCGGCCGAATTCGCCGCTTTCCACATCCCGGGAGCAGTCAACGTCTCCGTTTCCGAATTGCCCGACTACCTCGCCCCGCACAAGAACCAGGGCACGATTGTCCTCTATTCCAACGGGATGACGCACCCAGCCCAGGCCCGCGACGCCCTGGCGCGCCTGGGCTTCAACAATGCCTATCTGTTGACCGACGGGCTGGACGGGTTCATGCGGCGCGTGCTCAAGCCTGTGTCCCTGCGCGAGGCTCCTGTGCCTTCGGATCTTGGCGCGAAGATTCGGGCATGGCGGCTCTTCTTCCTCGGTTCGCCGAAGTCCAGTGCTCCCCAGCCCGCCCTTGCGCCGGCTGAGGCGAACAAACTCGTCCTGCCCGAGTGGCTTGCGCAGAACCTTTCGCGCCAGGACGTTCGCATCATCGACGTGCGTCCCCAGCCGGCCTACAACAGCGGTCATATTCCCGGTGCCGTGCGCGTCGATCCGGAGCATCTCCGCGGTGTCGTGGGTGGCGTGTCGTCTATGCTGTTGCCCGGCGACATGATCGCGCGGCACCTGGGGCTTCTGGGGATTACGCCCAAGACGACGGTCGTCATCGTGCCCTCCGAGAAACTCCAGGACGCCACGCTGGTGGCCATTGCGTTGGAACGGGTCGGGCATCGTCGTTATGCGATCCTCGACGGCGGCTGGGAGAGGTGGGTCGCCGAGAAACGCCCCGTGGATACGGCCCTGCCAGAGGTCCACCCCACGGAATACCCTTTCGACCCCAAGGCCGACACATTCAGCGTAGACTACCGGACGGTGCTCCAGCACTCAGAGCGTAGGACCGCCGTGCTGCTCGACGTGCGCCCCGCCGACGCCTTCAGCGGCAAGAAGGTCGAAGAAGCGCGCGGCGGACATATCCCGGGTGCAGTGAATCGGCCCTTCACGAGCGATGTTGCCACGACCAACGGTACCACTGCGCTGAAGCCGGTTGCCGAACTGGAGCAGGCTTACGCCGGGCTGATCCCCTCCAAGGACTCGCCCGTGGTTGTCTCCTGCCGCACCGGACACCAGGCCAGCCAGACCTTCTACGTGCTCAAGCACCTGTTGGGCTACCGCAACGTGATGTGGTACGACGGTGGATGGACCGAATGGGCCAGTCGGCCGGAGCTGCCGGTTGAGTCGAAGCCGTGAAGTGAGGTGCCAACCCCCACGTGACGAGGTTCAGCACCTGCCATCCGGTGCGCCGGGTTGCGGAGCAGTCGCCGCCCGTTGCCATGCCGGCTTGGTCAAGAGGATCTGCACGTCGCCGATCGCGCGCTCGCGGAAACCGCCTTCGCAGTAGCAGAAGTAGAACTCCCAGGTGCGCATGAAATCGTCGGAAAAGCCCAGTCGCCGCACTTGATCCACGTTCGCGCGGAATCGCTGCCGCCAATGCGCCAGGGTCTCGGCATAATGGGGCGTGATGTCCTCGAGGTGGGAAATCTGAAGATCGGTCGCGCGGCCCAATGACTGGCAGATGGCCCCGATCGACGGCAGGCAGCCGCCGGGAAAGATGTAGCGCTGGATGAAATCCACCGAACGCCGATAACGTTCGTAGCGCTGGTCGGGAATGACGATCGCCTGGAGCAGCATCATCCCGTGCGGCTTGAGCCGCTCGGAGCAAACGCGGAAGAACGTGTCGAAGTACTGATGGCCCACGGCCTCGATCATCTCGATCGAGACAAGTTTGTCGAACGAGCCAGTCAGCGCACGGTAATCCTCGCAGAGTACGGTAACGCGGTCGGACAGACCGGCCGCCGCGACCTGCTGCCGGCTGTATTCGTATTGCTTGCGCGAGATCGTCGTCGTGGTGATGCGGCAGCCATATGCTTTCGCGGCATGAAGGGCAAAGCCGCCCCAGCCCGTGCCGATTTCCAGCACATGGTCATTCGCCGCCAGGGCCAGTTTGTGGCAGATGCGATCGAACTTCGCCTGGGACGCCTCGTAGAGCGTGCTCCCGGCACGCGGGAAGATCGCGCACGAGTATGCCATGGTCTCGTCGAGGAACAGCGAAAAGAACTCGTTGCCCAGGTCGTAATGGGCCGCGATGTTCCGCCGGCTGCCCGACGGGGTGTTGCGTTTCAGCCAGTGGCCGATTCTAGACAGGGCGTTGAGGAGTCGGGCCGGGCCGCCTTCCAGACCGGCCGCCGCCGCGGCGTTGCGGCAGAAGATTCGGACAAGATTCACGAGGTTGTCGCAGGTCCAGTATCCGCGGATATACGCCTCGGCGGCACCGAGACTCCCGCCGAAAACCAAGTGGCGGTAAAAGCGAGGATCGCGGATCTCGATGTTGGCCGTCAGGGCGTCCTCGCCGCCTCGCCCGAACTCCAGACGATTGCCCCCGTCGTCGATGACGAGCCGGCCCTGAGCGAGGGCCCCCAAGTCGTCCCATACAAGGCGGCGCAATCGCCGGTAGAGATACCCTGGGTTGCCCTTGGACCGAACGGTAGGGGAAGAGGTGGCTTCGCTCATGATCGGATGGCCTTGGGCGGCTTGCTGTGCTTGGGATGGGGGTAGAACGGGCACTTCTTGCGCCACAGCCGGAACGCCTGCCAGTAGATAGCCTGGGTTACGCGTCCCGTCATCCAGGGATGGCGGACCAGCGCCCGAAGCACGGACCAGCGACTTAGCTCGCGACGTTTCAATACCAAGCTCACGTCGAACAGACGTTCGTCCCCCCGGCGGTTCACGATGGAGACGCTCAGCGTTTCGCCCGGGGTCCGGAGGTGCCAGTCATAAGACATGTCCATATCCATGAAGGGCGACACATGAAAACCCTTGGGGTGTCGAAACCGCAGCCGCTGCGGCTGACCAACACGATTGCCCTGCCAAAGGACGTACCAATGTCGTTCTTGCCATGGCGTATTGGTGACCTCGGCGACCACGGCGTTCACCGCTTGCCCAGCAACGTCGAAGCAGTAATACAGGCTCAACGGAGAAAAATAATAGCCCCAGTTCCTCAGCAGCGTGAGCAGCCGTATGGGTCCGGCCGGCCGCCAGCCCGTCCGTTCTTCAACCAGGTTCCGAACGGCGTCGCGAAGGGGAACGTCCGCCTCGCCCAGATGGTCCCTGCGAAGAAAGGAAGCTGGCGAAAACGCAGCGCGATGCACCCCATGCCCGCCGGCCAGCACGGCTGGCAGTTCGTCGAGATCCAGATACACCAGGTACAGCCCGTAGCGGAAGACGTGCTCCGCGGGGCTCAGCCGCCGGTGCTGGAGATACCCTTCGTAGAGGCAGCTTTCCATGAATCCAACGATGTACCGAAATACCGGGCTACGGCCAAGGCGCTGTTGACACCGTCCTCGTGAAATCCGTGCCACCAGTACGCACCGCAGAAATAGGTGCGGTTCTTACCGTTGATCTCGTGAAACCGCTTCTGAGCCGCCAAGGCCTCTCGCGTGAAGATCGGATGATGGTATTCGATCCGGCGCACGATCTTCTTCTCGTCGAGCCACCGAGTCCCGTTCAGCGTGATGCAGATCGGATCCGGAGAGACGTGCCCCTGGAGCCGGTTCAGGTTGTAGGTCAACACCACGGGCTGGCCCTCCTCTCGGGGAATCCGGTAGTTCCACGAGGCCCAGGCACGCCGCGATCGGGGCAAGAGAGAGCGGTCCACATGCAAGACCGTGTCATTCCGCTGGTAGGCGAATGCCCCCAGAATCTGTCGCTCCGTCGGGCTGGCGTCTACGAGCATAGCCAGCGACTGGTCCGAGTGCGCTGCCAGGACGACCGCGTCAAACTCCTCGGGACCGCCATGCTGCCACGTCACCGCCACCCGATCCGGGTGGCGCCGCACGGCGACGACGGGGCAATTCAGGCGAATTCGACTGGCAAAGGGACGAGCCAAGGTTTCGACGTACCGTTGAGCCCCCCCTTGCACGGTTTTCCATTGGGGGTGGCCTCGCACCGTCAGAAGCCCATGGTTGTTGAAGAAGTTCACGATGAATCGCGCCGGGAACTGCCGAAACCGCTCCGGCGGCGCCGACCAGATGGCGGCGCCCATGGGAATGAGATAGTGCTCGATAAAACCCCGGCTGTACCGGTTACGGTCCAGGTACTGACCCAATTCCAAATCGTAGTCCTCGCCCTGCAGCAATTCAAGCGACTGGCGGTTGAAGCGAATCACGTCGAAGAGCATGCGGTAGAACGATGGGCGTACAAGATTCCGACGCTGGGCAAAAAGCCCATTGAGCGAACTGCCCTGGTATTCCAGCCCGGTCTTGTCGCAGCGCACGCTGAAGCTCATGTCGCTATTGCGGGCCGGGACGCCAAGGATCTGCAACATCTGAACGAAGTTTGGATACGTGCGGTCGTTGAACACCATGAAGCCCGTATCGACAGCATAGTGCGCACCGAAAGCCTCGAACGAAACCGTGTTCGTATGCCCGCCGGCGTAGTCGTTCGCCTCGAAAACATGAACGTCGTGGTCCGCGGCGAGCAAGCGAGCCGCCAGGAGTCCGCTGATTCCGGAGCCGACCACCGCGATCTTCATTCGTGTCCTCCGATGGATGCGCGACATGGCACGCGGGTTCAGTT
>JANLFZ010000185.1:8964-11251 GCA_024653385.1 Thermoguttaceae bacterium
CAGCCGTCGAACCACGGCCAGCGCTTCGGCCACGTGCCGGTCCGCTGCAAACTGGGACCGGAAAACGTGCCGGACGATCCCCCCTTTGTCGATGACATACGTGACTCGCCCAGGCAAGATTCCTAGGGTGCTCGGAACGCCGAAAGCATTGCGTAGCGACCCGTCCACGTCCGCCAGCAACAAGAATGGCAGTCGGTGACGCCGGGCGAAGGCCTCATGACGGTCGGCAGGATCGGCACTGACGCCAAGCACTACTGCGCCAGCTTGGACGAAATCCTCATAGGCATCACGAAAACCACACGCCTGCTTGGTGCAAATAGGGCTGCCGTCCTTGGGATAGAAGAACAGGACCACCACATACTTGCCAAGGAACTCCGCGAGGGACACCGTCTGCCCCGTCTGGGCGGGCAGGGCAAAATCCGGAGCGCGGTCGCCGATTTGAATCTCACGCATGGTCCGCTCCGTCCCGGCAGGTTAGAAGTCCGTTCCCAGCATACCTCGTTCTGCCGCGCGACGCACCAGGGGGGCACGGGGACGTCTGGTCGCCGGCACAATGCCTGGTCGATACCGAAGCCCGCACAGGAGGAACCACCCTGGAACCAACGTCCCGTGGCCGCGGATTCCTCTGAGCGTCTTGCTATAATTGGAGTCAGGCACGTGACGGTGTCAGGAGGTGACCGGACGATGAATGCTACTAGCGACTCCCAGCGGATGCACTGCCTAGAGGTTTGGGGGGGCAACGTGCGCGTCGAACGGCACTTCCAAACGCCGGGGCTGGACATTTGGATTTCTTGCCAGCCTCTCGGCCAATCCAGGGCGGGGGGCGATGTGTACTATCTCTCATCCTGCGCCTCGGGCCGGATCACCCGCATCCTACTGGCCGACGTGAGCGGCCATGGCGAACTTGTGGCAAGCACCGCAGCGGCACTTCGAGACCTGATGCAAAAGAACGTCAACAGGATCAGTCAACGGCGGTTTGTCGCGGCGATGAACCAGCAATTCGCCGCCACAAGCGCCGCGGGCAGCTTTGCGACCGCGATTGTGAATTCGTTCTTCGCGCCCACGCAAGCCTTGTCGGTGTGCAATGCCGGTCACCCCAACCCACTTCTCTATCGAGCCGCCCTTCAGGAATGGATCACGGTGGACTGGACGCATTCTCCTGGAGATTCCGAGCACGCCGTTACGGACCTGCCGCTTGGCATCATCCATCAGGTTGGTTACCGCGAAATGAATCTTCGACTCGACAAGGGCGATCGGGTGCTTTGTTACAGCGACGCCTTTAGCGACGCCCGCGGGTCAGACGGAAAGCCGCTGGGCGTCGAGGGCGTGCGGCGAGCCGCCGCCTCGATGGCAGACATCGACGCCCATGAATTCCTCTCGCGCTTGAGCGCTGCTATCCAAGCCCTCCATCCCGGCAATCTGTCGCAAGACGACGCAACCCTCGTGTTTTTCTGCGCCAACGGCACCCGCACCCTGCTGCGCGACGACCTTTTGGCGCCTTTCCGGTTGTTCCGGAAAGCGAGGGATGCCTCGCACATCGAACCCTGCTCGCTAGGACGGCCGGCTTCCAGTGGGTTTGAGGCAGACTGACAGTCCAGCGGGAGTACTACCGCTGCGCGCTTGTCTCGGCAGCACGGGCCAATGCCTTGAGCATTCCGGCGAAGACGGAGCGATGCAACGGGTACAGGCCGTACCAGTAGGCCAGGCCAGATAATCCCAACGGGTCGAAGACGGCCGTCTGGCGAATCGTTGAGCCATCGCCCGCCGGCGTCACCTCGAACTCCAACCAGGCGCGTCCGGGCAGCTTCATTTCTGCCTGGAGCCGAAGCAAGTGATTGGACTCGAAGGCCTCCACCCGCCAGAAATCCAACACATCTCCGACTCGCAGGTCGACCGGGTCGCGGCGGCCGCGCCGCAGTCCAACGCCACCGCCGAGGAGGTCCAATAGGCCACGCAGGCGCCACAACCCGTTCGCATAGTACCAGCCTGTCTGGCCGCCAATCCGCTGGATGGGGGCGAAGGCGGCTTCGGGTGGGGCAGGGACGACGGCAGCCCGGGAGTCGACGATGCGCGAGCCGAACCGAACGCCACCCCACCGCGCCCTCAGCCCGCTCGACGAGACGGCGTCCGACCACCGCGTGGCCGCAAACGCCTGGTCCTCATGGATAATCGCCCGCGTGATGGCTTCACGAAGTCCCCGCGGATGGATCGAAAAGGCATCGAGGGCCGATGAGTCTTCGACGACGGTGGGATTCCGCAGGCCCTCGACCAGCTTGCGGCCGATTCG
>JANLFZ010000186.1:0-5560 GCA_024653385.1 Thermoguttaceae bacterium
CGCTTGCGCCAGACGCTGCTGGCGCAAGCGGCGTTTCGGGTACAATCGGCCGTGCAGAACGGGCGCAAGGCCACCAGCGAGGTGCTCGGCATCGCCCGCTCGTTCGACGACATCCGCGCCGAACTGGTGAACAATCGGATCGACACCCAAGAGCTGAAGGACCGGCTCGACGGGGGCATCGCCTCGCCGCTGCGGCGGATCGGCAGCGAGATGTTCCCCGAGTTGGAGCGTCGCCTGGACGACCTTCAAGCCGCGCTCGACAACCCCGAGACCGGCCTGCCCGCCCGCCAGCGCGCCATCGCCCAGATCGACGGGATCCTCAAGGCCATGCGCGACGTGCTCGGCCGGATGCTCGAGCTGGAGGACTTCAACGAGGCGGTCGAACTCTTGCGTGGCATCATCGCCGCGCAGGAAAAGCTCCACGAGCTGACCAAGCAACGGCACAAGCAGAAGGCGCGGGATTTGACGGAGGAGTCGCCGTGACACGCAGCGGATCGGGACACTTCGCCCTCGTGATGGGCGCGATGGTCGTGGCGGCGTCCGTGCGCGCGTGGGGCGCCGAGGCTCCGGCCGCGGAAAAAACGGCGCTACCGCCCGAGAAGCCCGCCGCCGGCAAGGTGGACGCCCCCAACAAGCCCGAGGCCGGCCCCGCCGACCGGCTCGCGGCCGAACAGCAGCAGGTCGCCGACCGCTACCGGCGTCTCGAGGAGGTCTTGTTGCGCATGGCGGAGGTCAGCCGCATGACCGATCCCCGGCGCGCGGCGCTGTTGCGCCAGGCCGTCGACGAAAGCAAGCAGCGGCTCATCGGAGTCCAATTCGAGAGGCTCGTCGAATTGCTCCAGAAAGACCAGCTTGCCCCGGCCATCGCCGGCCAGGGCGACCTCGATGGCGACCTCCGGGCGATCCTCCAACTGCTCTTGACCGAGAGTCGCTCCGAGCGCAATCGCTCCGAGCAGGCCCGCCTGCGCGACTACATCAAGAAGATCGCCGAAATCATCAACCAACAGCAGAGCATCCTGGGCCGCACGGCCGGCGGGGGCGAGCCCAAGGGCCTGGCCGACGAGCAAAACCGTCTGGCCAATCGCACGGGCGAATTAGCGAAAACCATCAAGGAGAACGAAGAGGCCAAACCCGGCTCGGCCAAAGGAAACGACGGTTCCAAACCCGGCCAGACCAAGGGCGCCCCGGGCGGCGCCAAGGAGACCCCCGAGCCAAAGCAAGGCAAGCCCGGCGAAGGACAACGCAAGCCCGGTGAAGCCCAAGGCAAGCCGACCGAAGCTCAAGGCAAACCAAGCGAAGGCCAGGGCAAACCAAACGAAGGCCAGGGCAAACCAAACGAAGGCCAGGGCAAGCCAAGCCAAAGCCGGGGAAAGCCCGCGCAAGGGCAAGGCAAGCCGGGGCAAACTCCCTCGAAGGAACAGAGCCAGGGCGACGAGAAAGACCCAAGCGAAGGATCCGGCCCGCCCCAAGAAGACCAAGCCAATCCCGCGCGCAAGCGTCTCGAGGCCGCGCGCCAGCGCATGCGCGAGGCCGAGGAGAAGCTCCGCAAGGCCCAGCGCGAGGGCGCCAAGGAAGAGCAGGAGAAGGCCCTCGAGGAACTCAAGCAGGCCAAGGCCGACCTCGAGAAGATTCTCCGGCAACTCCGGGAGGAAGAGATCGAACACGTGCTGACGGCCCTCGAGGCCCGACTCGCCAAAATGCTCCAGATGCAGCGCGCCGTGTACGACGCCACGGTCCGCCTCGAGGACGCCATGAAGAAATCGCCGGGGCGCGAGCACGAAGTCGAGGCCGGCCGGCTCAGCACGCGCGAGGCCGAGATCGGCCTGGAGGCCGAGCGCGCGCTGAACCTGCTCAAGGAAGACGGCACCTCGGTCGCGTTTGCCGAGGCGCTCGAGCAGATGCGCGCCGACATCCAGCAAGTCGACGACCGGCTCAAGGCGGCCAAGGTCGACGAGACGACCCGAAGCATCGAGGAGGACATCATCGCCGCTCTGGAAGAGATGATCCAGGCCCTTCAGAAAGAGATCCAGAAGCGCGAGCGGCGCAAGGGCCAAGCCCCGCCCCCGGGCGAGCCGCAAGACCCGCCGCTGGTCGATGTGCTGGCCGAGCTGAAGATGATCCGGGCGCTTCAGATGCGGGTCAACACGCGGACCGCCCGGTACTCGAAGCTCCTGGGCGACCGCGAGCAGGCCGAGCATCCCGACCTGATCGAGGCCCTCAAACGACTCGCCGAGCGCCAACGGCGGATCTACAAGATCACCCGGGACCTGGAAATGGGGAAGAACCAATGAACGCGGCACGGAACCTGCCAGGCGACCGTTTTTGGGGACGGCGTTGCGTCATGGCGTCGGTCGGCGCGGCGCTCTTGTTGGCCGGCGTCGAGCCGGCGCGGGGCCAATCGCCGGGGTCGCTGGGCGGCCCGTCGTGGCAGCCCCACGCGCCGGAAACCGTGCGGGCCCAAGCGATGGCCTGGCTCGAAGGACGCAAGGTCGATGCCGCCGTGCAATCCAAGGCGGCCGCCATTTGGAACGCCAAGCCAACGCCGGCCGGCGGAGCCGAAGTCCTCGACCGGCTGGTGCGGACCTTCGCCCTGGCCGACGAGAACGTGGCCAAGCTGGTCGAGTTTTGCGCGAAACCGCGCGCCGCGGCCGCGCCACCCGCCCAACCGTGGCTCACCGCCGCCGGCACGCCGCCGCTGGTAGCCTCGAACGTGCGTCTGTGGTACGCCCGCTGGCTGATCCACGAGGCCCTCTACGACGAGGCCGCCGAGCAGCTTCAGGGGCTCCAGCCGCAGCAAGTAGTCGATCCCGCGTCCCTCTTGTTTTGCCAGGCGGTGGTCCATTATCGGCTTCTGAACCGCGACGCGGGCATGGAGGCCCTGGCCGCGCTGCTCGAAGGCGCCGACCATGGCCCGAGCCGTTACGTGGCGCTTGCGCGGCTCATGGAGGCCGATCTGAAGGACCTCCAGGAGGATTCGCTGGACCACATCGCTCGTCGCATGGAGGACATCGAGCGGAGACTCGATTTGGGCCGGGCGGGCAAGAAGGTCCGCTCGATCGAGGATGGGGTGATCGAGTCGCTCGATAAACTGATCAAGCAACTGGAGGACCAACAGCAGGAGTCCCAGAGCGCCGGCGCAAGCAACCTTCAGCCAAGCCGGCCGGCCCAGGACAGCCAGATCATCTCGGGCAAAGGCAAGGGCGAGGTGGATCGCAAGCGGATCGGCAGCCAGAGCGGCTGGGGTAACCTGCCCCCGCGCGACCGCGAGGAGGCCCTCCAGCAGATCGGGCGCGATTTCCCCTCGCACTACCGCGACGTGATCGAACAGTACTTCCGCAGACTGGCAACCGAGGGCAGCGAGTGAATGCGAACCGCGCGATTCCCGCGCGATTGGTCCAACCGTACCCATTCCCGTCGAACCTCGACGTTTTCCCATGAGCACCGCGCTACTGGTCGTTGTCCTTGCATCCGTTCAGCCCATCGTGGACGTGGAACCGCTTTCGGGTCAGAGCCTCCGAGGAACGCTGGTCCAACTCGACGGCCAGGGCGTTACGCTCGAAACCCCGAAAGGCCGCGTCGCGGTCGAGATCGACCGGCTGGCCGGCATCTCCCTGGCCCCCTCGCCGACCCCCGCGGCGCCGGCCGCCCAACCCGAGGTCTGGGTCGAACTGATCGACGGGTCGCTGATCGTGGGAACCGGTTTCACCGTGAAGGACGGCAAGGCGTCCCTCGCGCCGCTGGGCCCCGAGGCGGCGCGCTGCGAAATCTCCACCCAAGACATCCGCTCGGTGCGATTCCAGGCGCAGTCCGAGGCCCTGTCGGCCCAGTGGGAGAAGGTCCTGGCATCCGAAGCCCGCACCGATGTCCTCGTGACACGCAAGGGCGATGTGCTCGATTTCTACCAGGGCGTCGCCAAGAATGTCACCGCGGAGGTCGTCGAGTTCGACATGGACGGCGAGACCGTGCCGGCCAAGCGGGCGAAGGTCTACGCAATCGTGTACCATCATCCGGCCGGACGGCATGTGCCCGAGCCGCTCTGTTCGGTGGTCGAGTCGAGCGGCTCGCGGTGGTCGTGCCGCGAGGTCGCGTTGCGCGAAGGCCGGATCGAAGGGACCACCCCGTCGGGCGTGAAGCTCGCCCGGCCCGCCAGCGCAGTCGCCCGGATCGACTTCTCGCGCGGCAAGATCGTCTATCTCGGCGATCTCAAGCCCGAATCGGTCGAGTGGACGCCGTATTTCGGGCTCGGCAAGGAGCTTCCGGTGCGGGCGGCGTTCTACGGCCCGCGCGTGGACCGGAGCACGACGGGCGGCCCGCTGGAGCTGGACGGCAAGAGCTACAAGAAAGGGCTGTCGGTTCACAGCAAGACCGTCCTGGTATATCGCCTGCCCGACCGGTTCCGCCGCCTTACCGCGACCGTGGGGATCGACGACCGGGTGCGGCCGCGCGGGCACGTGCAACTGGTCATCCGTGGCGACGATCGCGTGCTCTTCGAGGCTCCGGTCAGCGGATCCGACCCGCCCCGATCGATCGACCTCGACGTGACCGGCGTGCGCCGGATCACGATCCTGGTCGATTTCGGCGCCGACTTGGACATTGCCGACCACCTTGACCTGTGCGACGCGAGGCTCGTGAAATGAGAACCCTCGACCCCCCGGGAACACGTCCCTTCGAGGTCGTGCATCCCGGGAGAACTGTGTTCGATCCGACCAGGGCTCTGCCCTTGGGGTTGAGAACCGCGAGACGGCTTGCGCCGACCATCGCCGCGGCGGTTCTGGCGTTGGCGCTGCCGTGCGTGTCGCGGGCCCTCGAGGTCGACCCCGCCGTGCTGAAGGCCGAGTCCGACCGGGTGGCTACCATCGCCCGGGTCAAGCACACGGTCTTGGCGATCTTTTCGGCCACGGGAGCGGGCGGCGGCTCGGGCGTCGTCATCACCCCCGACGGCTACGCCCTGACGAACTTCCACGTCGCCCAGCCCATCGGCAAGGCCCTCAAATGCGGCATGGCCGACGGCAAGGTCTACGACGCGGTGCTCGTGGGCATCGACCCCGTTGGCGACGTGGCCCTCATCAAGCTCTTCGGCCGCGACGATTTTCCCTGCGCCGAGTTGGGCGACAGCGACACGGTGCGCCAAGGAGACTGGTGCCTGGTGCTGGGAAACCCGTTCCTCCTGGCAACCGACTTCCAACCCACCGTCACCTACGGCATCATCTCCGGCGTCCATCGGTACCAATACCCGGCGGGCACGATCCTCGAATACGCCGACTGCCTCCAGACCGACGCCTCGATCAACCCTGGCAACTCGGGCGGCCCCTTGTTCGACATGGCGGGCCGGGTGATCGGCATCAACGGCCGCGCCTCGTTCGAAAAGCGCGGCCGCGTCAACGTCGGCGTGGGATACGCCATCTCGATCAACCAGATCAAGAACTTCCTGGGGCATCTTCGCGCGGGACGGATCGTCGACCACGCCACGCTCGGGGCCCGCGTCGCCACCGAGGAGAACCAGCGGGCGGTCGTTTCCGACATCCTCGACGACTCCGACGCATATCGCCGCGGACTGCGC
>JANLFZ010000186.1:5570-11141 GCA_024653385.1 Thermoguttaceae bacterium
TGCGCTACGGCGACGAGATCGTCCGTTTCGGCGGCCGGGCGATCCGCTCGGCCAATGCCTTCCAGAACGCCCTGGGCATCTTCCCCAAGGGATGGCGCGTGCCGATGAGTTTCCGCCGCGACGGAAAGCAGTACGACGTGCTCGTGCGTCTGGCGGGCGTCCACACCGAGGCCGAACTGATCCAGAAGGCCACCGGCCGGCCGCGCCAAGCCCCGATGCCGATCCCCAAGCCGGGCGAGCGACCCGGCAACAAGCCCGGCGGCAAGCAAGAGCCTCGCAAGGACCGCGACGACGATGGGCCGATTCCCCTCCCCGACGACCACCCCACGCTCCGTCCGGCGCCCATGCCCGAGGTCGTCGCCAAGCATTACGAAGAGCGGCGCGGCTACGCGAACTACTATTTCAACCGGCTTCATCGCGACCGGGTGTGGAAGGCGTGGACCGCCCGAAGCGGCCTCGGTGCGGCCCAAGCGGTCTGGACGATCTCCGGTTCGCTGGGCGCCGATGCCCAGTATCGCTTCCAGGTCAGCGAGGCCGGCGTCTTGCTGAAGTTGCCCCTGCGCGAAACGAAATGGACCGCGACCGACGAGATTTCCGGTTCGCTGCTGCCCGAGGGAAGCGGTGGCCTGCTGCCGGCGCTCTTCCTTTGGCGCCGCCTGGCGGTCGACGGCCCGGAGAAGTACGGCGAGGTGTACTACCTGGGCACGGCCCCGTTTGCGGGCCACCCCGAGCCGGCCGACGTGCTGGTGGGCCTGCATGGCGGAGTCGAGTGCCACTTCTACGTCGATCCCAAGGAAAGCCTGCTCTTGGGGTTGGAGCTGTTCGCGCCGGGAAATCCGGATCCGTGCGAAATCTACTTGAGCGATTATCGCCACATGGACGGCCGTTGGATGCCCCAGCGCATGGAGGTCCGTTGTGGCGACGTGCGATTCGCCGATTTTTCCATCCAACGTTTCGAGGTCGAGCCATTGCCCTAGCAGGGGCAACCGTTCACGGGGACTTCCCCGATTTTCGGCCCCCGACGGGCCGAATAACGAGCCAGTCCCCAACCCGTGCGACAACCGGCCCTTGGAGATTCCAACCATCACGTTGCTGCCCTTCGAGTCCATGTTATCTTCCCCTTCGGCTTGCCTCGATCGCATCGTCTTGGTGGTCTTGGTTGCGGCCACCCTGTCCGGCGTTCATGCCGCCGAGCCGGTCGCGCCATCGCTGGTCGAGACGATTGCCAACACCCAACCCAAGATCGTCAAGATCTACGGCGCCGGCGGCCTCCGGGGCCTGGAGGCGTACCAGAGCGGATTGTTGATCTCGGCCGAAGGGCACATCCTGACGGCCTGGAGCACGGTGCTCGACACCGACTCGATCACGGTGGTGTTAAGCGACGGCCGGAAGTTCGGCGCGAGGCTCTTGGGCGCCGACCCGCAAGTCGAGGTGGCCGTGCTGCGCATCGACGGCCGCGATCTCCCCCATTTCGACTTGAACCAGGCGGTCGAGGCGGATGCCGGAACCGGAGTGCTGGCCTTCAGCAACCTGTTCAACGTCGCGGTGGGCGACGAGCCGGCCAGCGTGCAGCGGGGCACCATCGCGGTGAAGACCCGCCTGGAGGCCCGCCGCGGCGTGTTCGAGACGCCCTATACCGGCCCGGTCTACGTGCTCGACGTGGTCACGAGCAATCCCGGCTCGGCCGGCGGAGCCTTGGTCACGCGGCGCGGCGAGTTGGTGGGAATGCTCGGCAAGGAACTGCGCAACGCCCTGAACCACACCTGGCTGAACTACGCCACGCCGATTTCGTCGCTGCGTCCGTCGGTCGAGGCGATCTGTTCGGGCAAGTCGGTGGTCCGCAAGCCGGACGATCGCAAGAAGCCCGCCCGAGGGCTTACCCCGGCCATGCTCGGCTTGGTGCTGGTTCCCGACGTGGTGGAACGGACCCCGCCCTATGTCGACGGCGTCCTGCCCGGCTCGCCTGCCGACAAGGCCGGCATCCGACCCGACGACCTGATCGTCCTCGTCGGCGACCAGCTTGTACCGTCGTGCAAGGCGCTTCGCAAGGAACTGGAGTACATCGACCACGAGGATAAGGTGAACGTCACGGTGTTGCGCTTGCAGGAAATGCTCGAGTTCACGCTCCAGGCGGGCCGCGACGACAAGTGAGTGTCTTTTTGGAACACCCCATGACTTTCGACAATCACCGCACCGCCGACGGTTTACCGTTGCTTGTCCGCGGCCGCCATCCATTTTTTCCGAAGCGGCAGCGCGCAAGCCGTGGCACACTGGCCGTCGGTCTGGTGCTTGCGATGGGCGCGTTCTCGTGCCTTGCGGCCGCCGACCTCAGCTTGAGCGAACAGAAGGCCTTTCGCGCGGCGGTGGACCGCGTGGCCCCGTCGGTCGTGCGCATCGAGACCGTCGGCGGACTGGAACGCGTGGGCCAGGTGGTCTTCGGGGCGGGACCCACGACCGGGCTGGTGGTCTCGGCCGACGGCTACCTGGTATCCAGCGCCTTCAACTTCCTCCACAAGCCGACCTCGATCCTCGTCCAACTCTCCGACGGCACGCGCAAGCCGGCACGGCTGGTGGCCACCGACCGCAACCGGATGATCGTGCTGCTGAAGATCGACGCCGACAAGCCGCTACCCGTACCCGAGGTCACGCCCGAAAACGAACTCCGCGTGGGCCAGTGGGCCATTGCGGTGGGACGAACCTTCGAGGGGAACCAGCCGAATATGGCCGTCGGCGTGCTCAGCGCGCTGGACCGGGTCTGGGGCAAGGCGATCCAGACCGACGCGGCCGTCTCGCCCAATAACTACGGTGGCCCCCTGGTGGACTTGCACGGGCGCGTGTTGGGCGTGCTCGTGCCCCTGTCGCCCGAAACCACAAGCGAGTTGGCCGGCTACGAATGGTACGACTCGGGCATCGGTTTCGCCGTGCCCTTGGAAAAAGTGCTCGAGCTTCTGCCGCGGCTCAAACAGGGCAAGGACCTGCTGCCGGGCCAGATGGGCATCCGCTTTGCCGGCCGGGCGCTGTTTCTGGCCGAGCCGGTCCTGTCGGGTTGCCGTCCCCGCTCGCCGGCCCAACAGGCTGGGCTGAAGGCCGGCGATCGCATCGTCGAGATCGAGGGCAGGCCGATCGCCTTTGCCGCGCAGGTCAAGCAGGAACTCGGCCGGCGCTACGCGGGCGACAAGGTGAAGATGGCCGTGCTGCGCGACGGGAAACGGCTGGAAAAGGAGGTGACCCTCGTCGACCGCCTGCCCCCCTACGAGCACCCGTTCTTGGGCGTGCTGCCCACAAGACCGCTGGATACGCCGGCCAAACCGGATGGTGTGCGCATCCGTTGGGTCTACCCGGACAGCCCGGCGGCCAAGGCGGGGATTCGGCCGGGCGACGTGTTGCTGGCCCTGGCGGGCGAGGCGATCCCCCAGGCCGAAGCGTGGCGCAGCCGCCTGGCCGAGCGCCAGCCCGGCGAGTCGGTGGCCGTGACCTTCGCGCGCGGCCAGACCCGGCAGACGGTCGACGTCGCGTTGGCGACGCTTCCCGAGGCCCTTCCGCCCGAGGGCATTCCGCCCGGCCGCGAGGCGCACAAGCCCGACGCAACCAAACCGCCGGCCTCCGGAACGGTGCAACTCCAGAGTCTCGAGTTTGCCAACGAGGCATGGGCCTACGTGCCCGAGCGCTACGATCCGGCGGTTCCCTATGGGGTCATCGTCTGGATGCACGGTTCCGCGGGACTGAAGGAGAAAGAGCTGTTCGCCCAATGGAAACCGCTGTGCGACCGGCACGATTTGATCCTCTTGGCGCCGAAGGCCGGCCAGGCTTCGAGGTGGCAATTGCGCGAGGCAAAGTTGGTCGTCGCCCTGCTCGCGCAGCTCGGCCAGACGTACCATGTCGATCCGGCCCGGGTGGCGATCGCCGGGCAGGACTCGGGGGCGGCGATGGCCTTCTTCTTGGCGACGGCCGACCGCGAGACGTTCCGCGGAATCGCCGCGGTCGAGGCTGCAGCGCCGGGCAATTTCCCCGAGAACGAGCCGGCGTACCGGCTGGCCGTGTTTCTCGCGCGGGCGACGAAGTCGCGCGCGGCCCGAGCGATCCAAGAGACGATCGCGCGCCTGCGCGAGGCGAAGTATCCCGTGACGGTCAAGGACCTTGGCCCGGAACCGCGAGCGCTGGCCCCCGAGGAACTCGCCGAACTGGCCCGCTGGATCGACGCGCTGGACCGGTTCTGAGCCGACCTCGCTTCGGGGCCCGCATTCTTCGAGCGCCCACGGTGCCGTCGGCCGAACGCGTCGGCGGCCCTTGTGCCGAGCTTGCCGATGGCGTAGAAGGAGGCTTGTTCCATCCCCCGGAGGCCCCCATGAACGCCCTACGAAAGATCGCACTTCGCGCGGCGGTGTTGTACGTACTCGCCCCGATCGCGGCTTCACGTCCCGTTTCGGCGGCCGAGGAACCGCCCAAGCCCTCCGTTTTGCAGCCGAACGCCGCGTTGGAGTTCATCTACACCGGCATGGAGAACGGTTCACCCCTCCAGTGGGAAACGGCTCCGGACGGGACGATCCACGTGCGCGTGCTTTACGACTACGAGCGGAACTCGCCGAACCGGGCGGCCGGGCACTGGCATTTCCAGATCCAGGGCAAGCCGGGCGCCGACCTCACGTTGGTGCTCGAGGGGTTCGACAACATCTACAACGGCAAGTTGGGCTCGCCGGTGTCGAAGAAGAGCATCTGCTATGTCTCGCCCGACGGCACACGGTGGAGCGTCGTGCCCGCCGAATACCTCGAGGGCAACCGCCTGCGCTTGCGGGTCCGCCTCGAAAGCGGTTCGCTCTATCTGGCCAGACTCGAACCCTATCGTCTGTCGGACCTGAAGCGCCTGCTGGACGAGTTGCGCGGCAACCGCCTGACCGAGATCACCGAGATCGGCCGAACCGTCGAGGGCCGGCCGCTGGAGATCGTGCGCGTGGGCGATCCGGCGGCCCCGCACCGGGTGTTGCTTCGCGCCAGGGCGCATGCATGGGAGCCCGGCGGTAACTGGGTTGTCGAGGGACTATTGCGCGCGCTGGTCTCGGGCGATCCGGTCTCGCAACGGTGCCTCGCCAGGTATTGCGTCTATGTGATGCCGATGGCCAACAAGGATGGTGTTGCCCGGGGAATGACCCGCTTCAACGTGCTGGGCAAGGACCTCAATCGCGACTGGGACCGGCCCGCCGACCCCAAGCTCGCCCCGGAAAACCACGCCCTGGAAGCGTGGCTCCAACGGATGCGGACCGAGGGCAAGGCCCCCGAGTTGGCGATCGACCTCCACAACGACGAGAGCGGCCGGTTGCACGTGTCGCGGCCCGCCGTCGAGCACCTCCCGCGGTATCTCGAGCGCATGAAGCGGCTCGAACAACTGCTGCGCAAGCACACGTGGTTCACCGAGGGGAGCACCGGCGGCACGTACCGCAACCCGGGCACGCTCGGCGAGGGGCTCGTCGAGCGCCACGGCATCGACGCCTGCATCCTCGAGCTGAACTGCAACTGGGTGGCGGGGCTGGGACAACCGCCTTCGGCCGAAGCGTGGCGGACCTTCGGCCGCCAATT
>JANLFZ010000187.1 GCA_024653385.1 Thermoguttaceae bacterium
CGTCGAGCCCACGCCCATAAAGGAAAGGATAGTCGAACAGCTTGCCGATCTTGCTCCAGGTTTCCGGGATGTAATAGGCGATGGGCCCCTTGAAGTTGGCGGCGCTTAGAAAACAGGTCCAACTTTGCTCGCCGGTAGGTGGGTCGCCCTTGGTGGGATCAGTAAACGGCAAGGCCATCCACGTGTAGCCCAGGAACTCCCCATTCGGGTTTCCCTGAAACGGCAACCCGTCGGGAGGAATGAGCAGCCGGTTGCTCAACTGAGCGATGCCCAACCGATGGTCGGGTAGCGCTTCGTTGCTGTAGAAGAACGACCATCCGGGCGAGCCGATTTCATAGTCGTAGCATTGCGGCGTGGCGTTCATGCTGAACTTGGGCAGGCCGTAGCGAAAGTGATTGCCTGCCCAGTAGCCCAGCCCGCCTTCGATGGTCTGGAAGACGCTCTCCCACGTGGGTCCCCGTTCCCGCCACTTCCGAGCCAGCGTGCCCTCCGGAGCCAGAGGCTTGTCCTTATTGTCGGAGTTGTCCGGGGTGATCCAGCAACCGGCCAATCCAATCTGAAAATCGGCCAGCGGTCGGTCGATCAGCGGCCAGACCGCCGAGTAAAACCCCATGCCCACGCAATACTCCGATCGGGCGGGCGGGCGCGTCGCGCTGAACCCAATGTAGCCGTGGAGCCCTTCGAAGTGAAAGGTGACCTTGCCGGAGTCTTTCTTGGCTGCGTCGTTCGGCGCGGCTCCCTCCCCAAGACATGCCCACGACAGGATAACAACAAGGAGGACGACAAGTACAAGTCTGGTTCTCATAATGTTCCTTGGTTCACCGAGAAGCGGAATTCTCGCCGGTCGGCGTCGGCGATCATTGGCTCCGGCCCGCGGTCTTTGGCAGCCGGAGTGCTCTGCTCCCAGGCGCCGTGAACGCGCACAGGGTTCGGGGTTCGGTCTTCGTGCCCGCCCCACCTGCGCAAGCTTACCCCCACGCGCAGAGCCGGTCGACATACTCGGCCGACCCGTCGCGGAGCCAGCTATCGAGTTGGGCTTGCTCCTTGAGTTGCTGCCCCCGCAGTCGCGGGACCACGAGGAACTGGCACGATACCTCGGGCAGGGCGGTCATGTCGCCCCAGAGTTTCTCGAACTGGGCCACGGGGTAGACGTCTTCCTGGCCATGGCCCCAGCGTTTCTTGACGTCCTTGAGCGTGATGTACGTCGGCATGCGGAGGCTGAACCGCCGGATCGCGGCCGTCACGGCCGGCTCGTCGGCCAGATCGGCCTGGGACAGGCCAAAGAGGTCAAGCAGCCGATCGATGCTGATCCAGGTGGTCATCGAGTTGTAGTAGGTCAGCTTGAATTCGTCTTCCTCGTGGGGCATGGCGAGGCTTTCCAGGAGGCGCGCGCGGCCGTCCACCCGGGCCAGCCCGCCCCCGCGGTCCTCGATCCGCCGGCCAATGACCTCGAACGACAGGCACGTTCCGCCGGCCACGTGCAGGCCGAGGATCGCCGGGTCGACGTCGGCCCCCAACGTGTCGATGTTGTGGAGCATCAGGTACTTCAGTTGGGGCCGGTCGGCCAGAAGCCGCGCCAGCGTGCCGTTGCGCAAGAGGTTCGGCACCTCGAACCAATGGCCCACTGGGTGCAGGCATTGTAGCGGAAGGTTATCGGTATAGTCGCTGGCGCCGCCGGCCTTCTCGGCCCAAGCGATCAAGGCCGCGTGAAGGCTCTCGCGCACCTTCTGGGCCTGCACATCGAGTAGTTGTTGAGGCATTTCTTCCCAGGCGAATCGCAGGTCGCGAGGCATGGGCACCATGCGAAGGCCGACCGACCGGCCGCGCGAAAGATACAGGGGGCCCGGATAGCCGCCCTCGCCCTGGCGGAGGAACCGCTCGATCGGTTCGTGGGTCAGGTAGCTCGTCGTAATGATGTGGGGCAAGGGCGTGCCACAGGTCTCGGCCGCGCGCCGGCTCTTGGCCAGGTGAACCTCGATGAAGTTCCGGTACCGGCCGTGGAACCGCCAGAAGGGATGCAGGGCCTTGACCACGCCCGCGCCTTGGGTCCAGCGGCTCCCCGCGCCGGCCGCCAGCGTCAAGACGGCTACCTCGCCCCGGGCCAGGGCCTGTTCGCCCAGGCGACGGAGATCGCCCTTGGCGCCGCCGGCCTGCGCGTCGACCACGTCATCGGGACGCACATCCTCGATGGCGGTGCTTGCCGGCAGCCGGTTCTGGGCCAGACCGATGCGCCCCGCCCGAAGGTCCGAGCGAATCTGCTCGTGCAGCTCAGGGTCGAAGCCGTTCTCACGAAGCAGCGTGGCCAGGTCGCCTTGGGCGAGTTCCTCGTGGACCTGCGCCGGGAAGAGGCCCGCGAACAGCATGTCCAACGAGCCGCGCAGCCGGGGATGGGTCCGGCAGGCCGAAGCGAAGCGGGTGATCTCGGAGCGTTGGGCCGGAGTCAGTTCGCGGGTGTCGCTGCGGAGCCAGTTCGGCGCGGTCATGGCGTAGTAGGCCGGCGGCATGAACGCCTCGTCGCCGGCCAACAGCGCGGCCACCGTGCCGCCATCGTTGATCGCAAAATCGTAGACCACCGGCTCCATGGCGAACGGCAGGGCGTGCTGAAGCTCGCGCTTGGTAGCGCGCATGAGTTCCTGAAGGTAGTCCTGGGCCTCGACCTTGCGGCGTGGGTCGAAGATAAAGCCCATCCCACCACCCGACATCCCCCCGAGCATCAAGAATCCCCAGAATGCCGGGCCGAACCGCTCGCGGGTACGGTGGATGAGCGTCTCGGTATAGTGGTTCGTCGCCCACGGAATGATGGTTTGAATGGGCCCGAAGAAGTTCCGCGTGGTGGCCGCGGCGACCCGCTCGATGCTCCCTTCGAGCAACGCGGCCTCGATCGACCGCATCAGGGCGATCGCCTCTTGCCGGCCTTGCCACTCGGGCTCGCTACGCACAAGGTACTTCTCGGTGACCATTTCGAGGATCGGGCCGACGTTCTGGGCCATGCCGCCGTGAACCAGAACGAAGCTGTCGCAGAGGGCTTGCCGGGTCTGCGGGGTGACCTCGTCGTGGCGGTAGACGCGGTGGTCGGGCAAGAGCCGGCCGCGGCTGATGCCGAACTCGGGGTCGTCGGGACCGGCGGGCCGGCCCTCGATCATCTTGATCCCGGGCCAAATCCCGCCCGAGTCCTGCCAGCCGCCGCCCGACCCGGCCAGCCACTCGCCGAGGATCGCGCGGGCGGCCACCATGCGGCGATCGGACTCGCACAGTCCCCCTTCGAGCGATGGGATCTGGCCGGTCGCCCTCATGCACGCGGTGATGATCGCGGCCAACAGGTTCGTCGAGACCGCCAAACGGGAGCCCTTGGGGATATCGTTTACCTTGCTGACGATCTCCAGACCCAGACCGGGCCCCACGAGCCGGGCGAGGAGATCGACGAGGCTTTCTTCAGAGCCTTCCAGACCGGGCGGCACCAAGCCCGACGCAATGACCGCCGCCTTGAGCAGGCCCAGGTAGTCCTTGGCGAAATCGAAGACCTCGCCCAGCGAGGTCAGATCGGCCTTCGATTTCAGATCGACGCTCACCAGGCGGAGCACGGGCTGGTCGATGACGCGCAAGTAGACCTCGATCGGCGGGCGCGGATGGGGATCTCGCCCGCGCACCCCCAAGTCGATCGAGACGTTCAGCACTCGGGCGCCCTCGGGAAAATCCATGCCCAGGAAAAAGATGTCGCTCCACCCGCTGTGCGAAAGGTCCATGCGCACCGGCGTGCGCTCGCACAGGATCGGAAAGGGCGCGGCATCGCCGGCGCGCGCCAGAAGGGACTGGCGAATGCGCAACGGATGGTCGGCCGGATGCCCCATGCGGAACATCCACTGGTTGCCGCGCACCGAGCGGACGCTCCGACGAACCTGATCGGCCAGCGTCTGGAACCCCAACGCATGGTACGCGGCGGCCAGGGCGCTGGCGATCGTGTCGCTGGGCCGTTCCGCCTGGACGGCCAGAAAACACTCGATCGCCTCGTCGAAGCGACGCTCCAGAAGGTACAAGTACCCCTGGTGGGGAATCAAGGCGTGCGAACCGACCGGAAGCTTCTCGGGCAGGTGGTAACGATAGATCGTGCTGAGAAAGAACAGCGCGCGGACCCGCTGGTAGAGGTTTTCGCTCGTGCGACGAAAACGGTCCAACGCCGCGCAGGCATCCAGGAGTTTGCGGGCGGTCGACTGGCGGCAGAACCCGTCGAGCGAACGGTTCCGCACGTCGGGGTCGTCGCTGGCGATGATGGCGATCAACTGGTCGATCATGTTCGGTTTGCCGTGATCGGTGCGTCTTGCCTACGCCGAGCCTGGGCCGAGTCCCGCGAGCAACTCGACCAGCCGGGCGAGGGTCTCCTCGCGGTCCTTGCCCGCCAGCGCCAGGGCGAGTTGGGCGTGCAGCATCCCGTACTTGACGCCGATGTTGAATCGCACGCCGTCGAGTTCGAGGGCCAAGTAGCGCTCGCGCTGGGCAAGGATTTCGAGGGCCGGCGAGAGCATCACCGGCTCGGGCCAGCCTGCCTCCTCGGCTGCGGCGACGGACCGGCCGAGAATTTCCATCACGGCGGGCGAGAGCACGTGGATGCCGAAGAAGCACAGGTAATGGCCCGCCCGCAGCCCAGGCACGACCAGACGCTGTTCGGCCTCGGTCGGGGTCGGCTTCTCGAGCACGTGCTCGATCTTGTAAAGGTCGTTCCGACCGGGCACGCGGCGCCCGCCGACCGCTCCATAGTAGCGCAACATGCTCTCGCGCGTCGCCTGCACCGCCGAGACGGAGCAATGCTCGGCTTGCGCGGCCTCGACGAGTTGGGCCGCGCAGCGGCGGGCCTGGCGGCTGATGTACAAGTGGTCGCTGACAAGGTGCAGGAAGGGCTGATCGCCGACAAACGGGGCCGCGCGAAACAGGGCCTCGCCGTATCCCCGGGGTTGGGGCTGCTCGATGAACTGGAGCATGCGCGCGCGATCGCCCGCGGCCTCGGTGTAGGTGGCCGACTGTCCGGGCTGGACGACCACGGCGATTTCCTCCACGCCCGCCTCCGCGGCCTCGTCCACGATAATCCGTAGCGCCGTGCGTTCGGTCCCGTCGAGGTCCACGAACCGCTGAAGCGGCAGGCGATATTGGTTGGGACCGGCCGCCGTGATGACCGCTTTGCGTATCTTCATTCGCGAGCACTCCCGAAGATGGCCGACGCCTCGTACCTCTTGACCAGCGCCCCACACCGGGGCCGCGGCCCCCACGCCCGCGCGAACGCGATCCAACGCTACTAGTCTATGTCGAGGCAGAGCCGGCCGCCAACCTGCGCCATATCGGCAGCATGTCGGCGCGCCGAATACCCTTGTTTGAGAACGCTGGGGGGGTATGGCGAGGGACATGTTCTTCCGTGTATCGCGGTTTTTTCCTTGGCGCACGGCACTCAGGCACCGCTGGCTCTTGCACCAGAGCTAAACGCTATAGCGCAAAGCAATTGCGCTATTCCGAAGAAACGCGAAAACCGTCGCGCGGGCCGAAAGGCCCCGCGCAGTCGACGATGGTTCCGACCCCCACCCACATGCCGGTCGCAGGCCCGCGATCGTGGCGATTCGACGAACCAACGAACAAAGGACGATTGGCTGCTTTCCATTAACCGCTTGCGGGAATTGCACTACGGAATCGGCAACTCGGGCTGTCGGCCAAGAAGGTCGGACTTGCGCTAGTGCGCATAGTTGCGAAATCTTGAAATTCGCTGGCGGACGCGAGAGTTAATCTGGGAGGTATAAATAGGTCTTTTCCGGTTTTCCTGCCCCTATGTGGTGGAGACCGTGGGCATTGTACCAACCCTTGGAGGTGGTAAGTGTGAAAGCACTAATGGGTAGCTAGCGCAGGTGAGAACGCAGCCCCTTGACAGGGCCATCGCGCCGAATAGGATAGAACTCCAACAGCTCAAAAACGGAACATTAATCGACGTGAGCGTCTCGGAAGAGGGGGGCACGAATGCCTGTGTTCTGCGGTGAGACTTCCATCGATCCAGACGACTTGCTGGAGGGCGCGTCGGACGACGATCCGGACTCCTCATGGTGGGTCTTGTACACCAAGTCTCACCAAGAGAAGGCCGTCGCCCGGCACCTCTCGGGCCGGCAAGTCGTCTTCTACCTGCCGCAGGTCGAGCGTACGCTGGTCTACGGTTCCCGGCAAGCGGGTTCGGGTGCATCGCGGCCCCTTGGAAGGGCTCGACGGCGCCATGCTTCGACGCCACGGGCGCACGCGAGTCCTCGTGGCGGTCGACTTCGTCCAGCAGAGTGCCTCCGTGGAAATCGACGATTACTGGCTCGAACTGGTCGAATAGGTTCCGGATTCCAAGACTTGGGTACAGGAGCTTAATGTTGCACGTTGGTTTCCTCGGTTCCTGAATAATCGGATCCTGAATAGTCGGATTCTCAGCGTCGGCCGGACAGCGACGCTTTACAGGCCACGCATGGCCGCCGTAGTGTGGGCCAGCATCCCACCTGAACAAAACCTACCGTAAACCGCTACAAACCCAACGGGGGAGTTTCTGCGCGCCCTAGGGTGCGCGCCATTGCGTGATCGCCACGGAAAGGCACTGCGCTGGCTCTTGCCGATTTGCCGCACCAGGCGGGGCGGACTCGGCACAGCCACGCCGTGGTGAGACCGGGCCGGTGGACCGGCTCGATTCTCATCCAAACGGATTGGGAAAGGCCGGTTGACAACCGAGAAGAACGGAGTGCGCGCAAGGGTATCCACGGGGGTATCCCAATGAAGGCCGAACCCATTGTTTTCGTCGTCGATGAGGACGCCCGCTCGACCGACGCCATCCGCCGGTTAGCGGCCATGATGGACCTCGAGTGCCGGGTCTATGCGTCGGGCCTGGATTTCCTCGAAGCCTTCGACCGCAGCCAAAGCGGGTGTTTGGTGACCGAGCTGAAAGTGCCCGGCATCAACGGGCTCCAGCTCCAGCAGCGCCTGGCCGCCGAAGGCGTTGCGCTACCGGTGATCTTCCTGACGAGCGCCGCCACGCTGCCGATCGCCGTTCGCGCCATGCGGGCCGGGGCCTTCCACTTCCTCGAAAAGCCGTTCCATGAGCAGGAGCTGTGGGACGCCATCCAGGACGCGATTGCCCTGGATCGCCAGCGACGGCAGGCCATGGATTACGAGGAAGAGGTCCGGCGGCGTCTCATGAGCCTGACCATCAAGGAGGAACAGGTCCTGCGCATGATCGCCCAGGGAAAGACGAACCGCGCGATCGCCAAGGAACTCGACCTGAGCATCCGCACGATCGAAGTTCGGCGCAACTCGTTGATGCGCAAGCTTGGCATCGAAGCGCCGGACGAACTGATCCGCTTCGCCGTTAGCGCATGCAACGGCCATTTCCGATCGCTGGGTGCCGGCACCGCGCCCCAACACGCGGGTTCGGCCGCCCGACCCCTGGGGCAATTGGCCTATGCCAGCCCTCGGTAGACCGCGATTGCCGAAAACGAACCAGGAACCGGTCTTGCTCTAATGGATTCGTCGCCCTCGCACCTCCCCGAGAACCCTGCCGTGGCCGCAACGCCTCAAGTGCCCGACGCGGCGCCGAAGCCGACCATCGCGCGGGTAGGGGAGTGGCTCGTGGGACTGGGCCCGGCGACGCTTGCCGGCGCCGCGGTGCTCATCGCGGTCCTCGCGGTGACGTATGGGTCTGCCATGGCGATGCTCGCCAATCGCTGGTGGAAAGACGCCGACCAGGTCCACGGGTTCCTCGTGCCGGTGTTCGCCGGAGTGATCCTCTGGATCCGACGCGACATGGTGGTCGACCTGGCGCCCCGCGGAAGCCTTTGGGGGCTGGCCCTCTTGTTCGTGGCCGGCGCCATGCGATGGGCCTCGGCGTACTTCTTCTTCGCCCTGTTGGACCCGCTGTCGATCGTGCCGCTATTGGCGGGGATTGTGTTGTTCGCGGGCGGGTGGCGCGCGTTGCGATGGGCAGCCCCCGCGATCGGACTCTTGGTCTTCATGGTGCCGCTGCCGGGGTTTGCAGCGGGGCTACTGAGCCATCAGCTCCAGCGCGTCGGCACGATCGTCTCGACGTACACCCTCCAGACGATCGGCATGCCCGCCGTCTCCCAGGGCAATGTGATCCTGCTGAGCGAGGCCCAGTTGGGCGTGGTGGAGGCGTGCAGCGGCATCCGCATGATGATGCTCTTTTTCGCGGTGTGCTTTGCTTACGCGTTTCTGGTAAAGCGGCCGCTCTTGGACCGTGCCCTCATCATCGTTAGTGCCATGCCCATCGCGGTGCTGGCCAACGTGGCACGGATCGTCACCACGGGCGTCCTCCATGAACTAGTCAGCCACGAGGCGGCTGACACCCTCTTTCACGACCTTGCCGGTTGGTTTATGATGCCATTAGCGGTCGTGATGCTTTGGGGCGAGATGGCGCTATGGGATCGGCTGTTGATCGCGCCTCGGCCCGCTGCCCGGGCCGGAGTCGCCCCAGCCGCAGCGGCGTTGGCCGCGGGCCCTCGCAAGAAGGCGACGCGCGTGCGGAACCGCGCAGCCTCGACAGCCCCCAACCCCAAAACCGGCCCTTCGGGAAAAACGACTGGCACGAAGGCGCCGTAATCCGGGAACCGAAACAGAGAGGATCGCATCTTGTCGGACATGAACTCCTCCTCCGCCCAGGACAAACCCCCGGAAGACCGCGGGGCGTTGGCCGAAACCACGTTGCGCCGGGCCGGTCTGGCCGAAACCCCGCGGCCGGTGCCTTTGTCGCTCGATCCCATGGCGACGCCGCCCGGCGGCGGGTTCTCGAGCTACCTGCACGCCTTCCGCCGCCGGTGGCTCTCGGCGATTCTCCTCGGCCTGTTGGTCGGCGGCGTCGGCGCGCCGGCCGTGTGGTTCACCTACCGGCCGGTGTACACCGCGGTGGCCTCGTTCCACGTGGCCTCGACCCTGGCCCCGATTCTGCCCGACGGCGCCGAACGAACCGCCACGGCATTCGACATTTACAAGAACACGCAGATCCAGTACGTCAAGAGTCGCTGGGTGCTTACCGCGGCGTTGCGCAAGCCGGGCCTGTCCGACTTCTCGGTCTTCCAGGGGGAACTCGATCCGGTCGATTGGCTCGCCCGCAATGTCACCGCGAATTTCCCCGGCAACGCCGAGATCATGACGATCAGCCTCAAGGCCGAAAACCCCCAGGAGGCCGCCACGCTGGTCAACGCCGTGGTCGACGCCTTCATGAAGGAGGTCGTCGATGCCGAGCAAGAGCGGCGCCGCCAGCGGCTGAAGGAACTCGACGACATCTACTCGAAGCTCGATAACGACCTGCGGGCCAAGCACGCCGTGCTCAAGGGACTGGCCGACCAGCTCGGCGCCGGCGAGAAGGACAACCTGACCCTCAAGCAACAGATCGCGCTCCAGCAGTACGCCGCGCTGCGCAGCGAACTCATTGCAACCCAGTCGAAGAAGCGCGGCATGCAGCGCGACCTCAAGGCGAGGCAGAACGAGTTCCAGCGCGCCGCCGGCGTCGAAGTGTCCGAGATGGAACTCGATCTGGCCATGCGGGCCGATCCGGTCGGCGCGGGCCTGCTCCAGCGCGAGAGCGAACTGCGCCAGCGCCGCGAGGCGGTCCAGATGGTCTACACCCCGCGTGCTGGCTCCGATTACCTCGAACGCAGCGGCTCGACCGGCGACGGCCTGCCGCGGCAGATCGCCCAGCGCCGCGCCGAACTGCGCGCCGAACTCAAACGCCGCAAGCAGGCCGCCTTGCAGGCAACCATCGAGCAGATCCAGAACGAGCTGGCCATCGCCGACGAACAGGAACAACAACTTCTCAAGGACGTCGAGAAGGCGGGCAAAGAGGCCGAGACCTTCGGCGGCGGGTCGTCGATCGACATCGAGCGGGCCCGCGCCGAGATCGAACGCATCGACCGGCGGTTGGATAGCGTCGCCAACGAACGCGAAAAACTCGAAATCGAGAACCGCAACCGCCCACGCATCACGCTGATCCACCGGGCCGATCCCCCAGGGGCTCCGGACAAGGACCGCAAGATCCAGCTTGCCGTGCTGGCTGGGCTGGCCGGGTTCTTCCTGCCGTTCGCCTCGATCATCTGGCTCGACGCCCGATCGCGCCGCATCAACTCGTCGGGCGAAGTCGTGATGACCACCGGCCTGGACGTGATCGGGGCGGTCCCCCTGCTGCGCGGACGGACCTTCCGCCGCGTGCTGGCCGCCGCGCCCCAGGGTCAACGGTGGCGCGACGAGATGCACGAATCGATCGACGGGATCGCCGCGCGCCTGCTGCACCTGGCCGAGCGCGACAAGACCCGGGTCGTGCTGGTCTCCAGCGCCGTCAGCGGCGAGGGCAAGACCACGCTGGCCACGCAGCTCTCGCTGAGCCTCGCCCGCACCGGGCATCGCACGGTCCTGGTCGATTTCGACCTGCGCCAGCCGACCCTCGACCAGGTCTTCGCCGTGCCCTTGGAGCCCGGCGTGGCCGAGACGATCCGCGACGGGCTCGATTTCCACGAGGCCCTTCAGACGACCGACATCGACAACCTGACGATTCTGCCGGCGGGCCGGGCCGACCGGCGTCTGTTGAGTTCGCTGGCCAACGGCGCGGTCAAGGGCCTGTTCGACCGACTCCGCGACGAGTTCGAGTTCGTCGTGGTCGACGGCAGCCCCATCCTGCCCGTCGTCGATGCCCGATTCCTCTGCCAGCACGTCGATGGCGTCGTGCTCTCGGTGTTCCGCGATGTCAGCAGTGTTCCCAACATCCTGGCCGCGTGCGAGGTGCTGGCGGGCTTCGGGGTGCGCCCGCTCGGCGCGGTCGTCACCGGACCGGCGGGAGAACCGGTCTACCGCTCGCACTACATGATGAGTTCCGCCTCCTGGCAGTAGCCCCCGCACTCCCTGCTCCCTGCTCCCTGCTCCCCGCTCCCCGCTCCCCGCTCCAAGCTCCCCGCTTCGTATGCTCGTCCCCACCCTGGTCGTGTTTGCCTCGGCGATCGCGCTCGGCATGGCGCTGACGGCCGCCATGCGCC
>JANLFZ010000188.1:0-6298 GCA_024653385.1 Thermoguttaceae bacterium
GGGCACGCGGAAGCAGGCCGAGCCGTCGGCCTCGACCGGCACGTCGCCCAGCACGGTCTTGCCCGCGTACGTCGCCCCGCACGAGATCACGGGGAACTGGAACCCGAACGCCCGCAGACTGGGGTCGATGCGCACGGTCTTGGGCATTTCGCGGACCACGCGGATGGTCTTCACCTCGCCCCGCCGCACGTAAGGCTCCAACCCGTTGTACACATCCTGAAGGAAAAGCGTCGCGTAGGGCGCTGCCTGCTCGGGCAAACTCGACGGGATAACCGGCGGCCGCTGCCTCGGCCGCAGCGGTTGGGCCGCGAAAAGCTGCATCCCGTCGGCCGGCTGCGGCAGGGCCACCGACTGGCATTGGCCCGAGTACGTGCGCACCAGCACCGGCCCCCGGGCCGAGACGAGAAACCGCGTGCCGTCCAAGGGCACCGGGCAACTGTAGGGCTTGGCCCCCTCGAAGTTGCCGCACCCTTCGTTCACCTTGGGCACGGCCACGTCCGGCGTAATGTTCTCGATCGCGTCCTGCGCGTTGACCCCCTTCGAACGGTCGATGATGCCGATCGCGCCCCGCGTCGGCCCGTTGTGGCCGGTCATCGTGCAGATGATCTTCGTCGTGCCGGGAATCGAGCGCGCGTCCATGAACGTCGCCGGCGAGATCACCCGGTTGCCGAAGAATCCCGCCAGCCCCGTGCCGTCCGGGTTGACCGTCCACAGGCTCTGGATGGGGATCGCGGGCCGATCGACGTACTCCCACCGGCTGTAGATGATGCGCCCGTCGTCGAGCACGGCCGGGGTGAAGTCGTTCAGATAGTTCGCCGAAAGCTGGCGCACGTTCGAGCCGTCGGGGTCCATCCGGTGCAAGATGCCCACCGGCGCGTGCCAACAGTAGGCGAACTGCGGCGAGCGCGTGCTGAGAAACGCGATGCTTCCGTCGGGCAGCCAGCAACCGTTGTAGTCGTGCCAGACGCCCTGGGTGAGCTGCCGCAGGCCCGTGCCGTCGGCATGGATCTTCCAGAGGTGATAGCCCTCGTCGTGCTTCCGCCGCCAACTGAAGAGGATCGTCTTGCCGTCGTGCGAGAGATCGCAATCGAGGATCTGCCCGGTGGGCGACTCGACCAAGAGCTGCGGTTTGGCCTTCGGGTCCTTAAGCGACACCACGTACAGACCGCCACCCGGCCGAAACCCCTCGTAATGATACGTGTAGACGTGCGAGGCCTCGATCTCGTGCCGCCGGATGACGACCAGCTTGTCGAGATCGAACAAGAGGACATCGCGTTCGAGCTGCTCGAGTTCGCCGGTGATTTGTTCGAGGCGCTCCTCGGCCGCCTCGCCGGCCGCCTCGGCCTCGTAAAAGGGTTTTTCCAGGCGCGCAAGCCGGGCAAGGTGCTCGGCGGCCTGCGCATACTTCGGCCCATGCTCGCGGCGCAGCCGATCGATGAGTTGGCGAATCGCCTGCGGCTCGGCCTTGGCCACCGACGTGGCCGCCGCCGCGCCGTAGGCAATTGCCAACTGCCGGAACTCCTTGTCCGTCAGTCGCCGGCCGAATGCCTGAATCTCCAATGCCCCGGGGTTCGGGCCGCCATAGGAGTTGAGGAACTTGAACGTGACCTTGGCCGCCGTGCTCTTGGGGATCCTGATCCGCTGGGGACCGTGGACCATCTCGAACGTGCCCTTGGCCGCGGGCGCCTTGGCGTCGTCGAGGTAGACCTCGTAGTCCTTCCAGCACTCGCTCATGAACCACGCGGTGCGGCCCCAGTAGATCAACTCGCCCAGCTCGACCGGCTGGTCCCACCGGAGCGTGAACTCGGCCTGGTCGCCCGACTTGGCCTTCAGCACGCACCACGCGGCCTTGAGGTCCGATGCCGTGCTGCCGGCCGCGGGAATCTTGTCGTCGATGGCGAACCGGGCCAGGTACGACTCGTTGTGCTCCGAGGTGGCCGACGCCTCGGCCTTTCGGGCGAGGTTCTCGGGCAAGGCGGCCGCGGCACGGCCCACGCTCGACGGAACCAGAACTAGGGCCAACCCCAGCGACAAAACGACTTGAGCATGGCGAGCCAACACGTCTTTGCTCCTTGATCGATTCGACGGCCAAGTCGGCCTACAAGACCATCCGCCAAAACTACCCCTGTATGGTAGTGTAAGAGGCAAACGGCCGCAATCTCGCCCTTGGTCATGGGCAAGCCGAGGTTCCGGAAAGGCAACCGTCGGTCACGGTTTCGGGCCGTCGAGGTGCGGCGCGACCAGCGTTGCCCAGAGGCGATACCCCTCGTCGTTCAGATGCAGGCGGTCCGGCCGGAACAGTTCGGGCCGTGGCTTCCCGTCGGGACCCAGCATCGGCGTCTCGACATCGACGAACACCAGCCGGGCATCCTTGGCCGCGAACTCGCGGATAAGGCGGTTGGTAGCGCGGACCTTGTCGATCAGTTTCCATCGGCTTGGGCTGGGCTTCACGCCCAGGTAAACGATGCGCGCCTTCGGTAGCGCCCGATGCACCTTGGCCACGAACTGCTTGAAATCGTCGAACACCTGCTCGGGGTTTTTCCCGGCGGCCAGATCGTTGTCGCCCGCGTACAGCACCACGACCCGGGGCGCGTAGGGAATGACGATCCGCTCGGCGTACCGGACCGCATCGGCCAGTTGCGACCCGCCGAACCCGCGGTTGACGGCACGGTGCCCCGGAAAGCTCTTCGCCAGGTCCCACAAGCGGATGCTCGAACTGCCCACGAACACCACGCCTCCGGGCGCGGGAGGCGCTAGGCGGTCTTGGGCTTCAAACTCGCGGATGGTCGGCTCCCAGCGGTCGGCGGGCGGAGCCGCCCATCCCAGGGTCATTGCCGTCGCAAGCCAAAGGGCGTGGGTCGTCATGGTCGGGCGGTCCTCCCTATGTCGAAACGGAACAACGCGCCAATACGAGAGCCAGGGCGCTTACGCTTCCTTGCTCTCTCATGTTTGCCCAACTTATTGTCTTACAGGCCCGAAGCCGTGCGCGGCCTGGCGTCGGCCATCGCCTCGCTGAGGATCTTTGCCGTGCTGGGGCGCATGATCCGCGGATCCACGGGGCGGCCCTCCAGAAGCGCCTTGCGCACCTCCTTGCCCGAGATGAACACCGGCTTCTCGTCGGGATGGTTCTCCATCAGGTCCACTCGGTTGATCGAGGCGTAGAACGCGGCGAAACCGACCTTCAGCGGGCGGATGGCCAGGTGGCCTTCGAGCCGCTCGAAGATCTCCTGCGCGTCGAAATCGCCCCAGATGGCCGTGCCGTCGTGGTACGGCGCGTCGGCGTGTTTGCGCCCGATAATCAAGTCGGTGAAGCCGAAGTTCTGGCGGTAGATGGCGTGCATGACGGCCTCTTTCGGGCCGCCGTAGAACATCTTGATGTCCAACCCGAGGAGGACCACGCGATCGGGGACCGACTCGCCGCGCGGCCCCCAGAGATCGGGGTCGCTGTCGCCGTCGCCCAGCGCGCGACTCGCGATGAGGGCCTCGTAGGTCCGCATGCGCACCTCGGCATTGACGTCGTCGCCCTTGGTCTCGCCCACGAGCGGGTTGAGGCACGCTCCGGCGTTGTAGCCCGCACGCAAGAGCGTCTCCAGCCCGTACACCAGTGCATATTCGTGGGCCCGGTGCAGGGGGTTGCGCGTCTGGAACGCCACCACCCGTTCCCATCCCCGCTCGGCCAAGAGCCGGCGCACTTGCCGGGGCGTCAGCACGTACTTCCCAAACGCCGGGTGCTTCGGCTGGGGCAGCACCCAGATCGATCCGCCGAGCAGGTGAGTCTTGTCGGCATCGCCCTTAAGCACCATGTCGGCCCCTGGGTGGTCGGTGCGATCGGTCAGATAAACCTGGCGGAGATACTGCCTCTTGTCCCACGGAAAGACGTCGTTGATTTCCAGAACGGCGACGATCTGCCCGGCGCGATTGACCAAGGCTACCTTCTGGCCGGGCCCCAGCCGCCGCGCCGCCTCGGCGGTGACAGGCAGCGAAAGCGGGATCGTCCAAGCGTACTTCGAACCCTGATGTTCGATGACCGACTCTTCCAACACCCGCTGGTACGTCTCGGAGTCCATCGGGCCGACCAGGGGGCTCAGCGCGCCGTCGCCGAAGCGATAGACCGTCGATAGATCCGCGTCCGAAACCGGAACTTGGGGCAGTCGCTTTGCCTCGGCCAGGAAGTCCGCGACGGCGGCCTCAGCTACCGTTCGGTTGACAGGTTCGCTTAGACCCCCATGAGGAGGAATCAAATCGGCCATTGTCGAATCGCCTTATATACGATCAACAAGCTGATGATTCAATGCGTTATCGAAGGAGCCTTAGTATAGGGGACAAGGGAAAGAGATACAACAACCAGTAGGGCGACTTGGGTGTTCGACATACCGATTCCTGAAGGACATTCCCCCCAGTGTAAGTATATTCCTCGCGTACGCGGCCTGCCGTAACCTAGAGTTGCAGCGGAGATTTGACGCCTGGAGAATGACGTAATGTCAATCGCCGCTCCCGATACGCGCGACGTGGTTCTCGCCACCGTCTTGTCGGAAGAGGGTTTTCATCCCGCGGCTCCGCGTTCGATCGACGAGACGGGACTGCCTCCCTCGCTGGTCGAATCGCTCGTGCTGAAGTTTCTGGCGGTCGTGGGGTCGCAAAGCGGAAGGGGCATTGCCGAGCGCGTCTGTTTGCCGTTTGGGATCCTCGAGCCGCTGTTCCAGTCGCTACGTTCGCGGCAACTTGTGGTTCACACGGGGGCCGCCCCGTTCAACGATTACTTCTACACGCTGACGGAGTTGGGCCGCGAGCGGGCCCAAGCGTGCTCGAAGGCCTGCGCCTACATTGGGCCGGCGCCGGTCCCGCTGGCCGATTATGTCCTTTCGGTCGAGGCCCAGACCGTGCGCGCCGAGGCCCCTCGACGCGAACAGCTCGAAAAGGCCTTTGCCGATATCTCGGTCGATCCGAGCCTCTTCGAGAGCCTCGGGCCGGCGGTCAACTCGGGGGCGGGGTTGTTTCTCTACGGGGCGCCGGGCAACGGCAAGTCGACGCTCGCCCGGCGCATCACCAGTTGCTTCGGCCAGCACATCTGGATTCCCCAGACGATCGTCGAGGATGGCCAGCTCATCAAACTGTTCGATGCCGCGTACCACGAGGCCGTGAAGCCCGACAAGGGCAGCCTCCTGGCCACCGTCGAGCACGACCGCCGCTGGCTGCGGATCCGGCGGCCCACGGTGGTCGTCGGCGGCGAGATGACCATGGACAATCTCGAGATCCGGCACGATCCTGTGGCCAACGTCAGCGAGGCGCCGCTCCAGATGAAGAGCAACTGCGGGTGCCTCTTGATCGACGATTTCGGAAGACAGCGCATCGAGCCGGCGGCCTTGCTGAACCGATGGATCATTCCGCTGGAGAACCGCCACGATTTCCTGACGCTGCCGACGGGCAAGAAGTTCCAGGTGCCCTTCGAGCAGTTGATCATCTTCTCGACGAACCTCGAGCCCTCGGACCTGGTCGACGAGGCCTTTCTCCGCCGCATTCCCTACAAGATCCAGATCGGCGATGCCAGCGAAGAGGAGTTCCATCGGCTGTTTCAAATCTACGCCGGGCATTTCGGCTGCGAGTACCGCCAGGAGGTCGTCGACTATCTGCTCGATCGGCACTACCGGCCGCAACGGCGGCCCCTGCGCCGGTGCCATCCGCGCGACCTTCTGGGCCAGATCCAGAACTACTGCCGCTACAACGACCTGCCCATGGAAATGAAACCGGCGTATTTCGACCGCGTGGTGCGGAGCTACTTCACGGTGGTCATCGGAAAGTAGGGCAATAGGCCGTCCGTTCGCCTCTGTGCCGGGGCGGTGTCTCGCCCGGCGGCTACCCGATCCGCGTCCCCGATTCGCCGGTCTGGAAGAAGTGGGCCCGATCCGGGGGAATCTGCACGAGAACCGTAGCGCCGCAAGCTGGGGCGTGGCGCGGATCGGTCCGCGCGACGAGGCGCAAACCGTCTTGGACCTCGAGGTGGACCCAGGTCCGGTCGCCCAGGGGCTCTACCAGGGCCACCTCGGCCCGCAACGAGCCGTCGGGCACCTCGCCGGGCTGGGCCAGGTGCAGGTCCTCGGGCCGGATGCCTAGCACCACGCGGCGCCCCGCGTGGGACGCAAGGTTCGCGTTGCCCACGGCCAGCCGCCAACGGCCGGCATCGAACCCCAGGCGCCCATCCTCGCCAACGAGGGTCCCCTCGAGGAAGTTCATCGGGGGCGAGCCGATAAAGCCGGCGACGAAACGGTTGGCGGGCCGGTCGTAGACCTCCAGAGGCGGG
>JANLFZ010000188.1:6308-11021 GCA_024653385.1 Thermoguttaceae bacterium
CGGGCCGACCTGCTGAAGCTGGCCGTCGCGAAGGACGGCGATCCGCCCGGCCAGCGCCATCGCCTCTTCCTGATCGTGCGTGACGTACAGCGTGGTGATGCCCAGGCGCTGGTGGAACCGCTTGAGTTCCGAGCGGAGTTGGCCGCGGAGCCGGGCATCGAGGCTCGACAGGGGTTCATCGAACAGGTAGCAGGCGGGCCGGCGCACGAGGGCCCGGCCCAGGGCCACGCGTTGCCCTTGGCCGCCCGAAAGCTGCCGTGGCTTGCGGTCGAGGAGGTCGTCGATGCCCAACAGGCTCGCGGCGCGCAGCACGTTGTGGCGGATCGCCTTGCGCGGCACGCCCCGCATGCGCAACGAGAACGCCAGGTTCTCCAGCACGCTGAGATGCGGATACAACGCGGGCGTCTGAAAGACCATGGCCAGGTCGCGGTCCTTGGGCGGCAGGCGGTCGATCGCCCGGCCGCCCAGCGCGATGCTTCCTCGCGTCGGCTCGTCGAGCCCGGCGATCAGCCGCAGGATCGTCGTCTTGCCGCAGCCCGACGGCCCAAGCAGCACCAGCAACTCGCCGTCGGCCACATCGAGCGAGAGGTCGCGCACGGCCCGCACACCGTTGGGATAGACCTTCTCGAGGTGCTCCAGAACCACACTCGCCATGACGATCCAAACTCGATTGCAGCGGCGTTTACGAGCATTGTACGCGAAGTCGTCCAAGCCCGCCAATGTCTCGGGATTGACCCCCGGAGTGCCGAGAGATAGTCTGGCAAGATGGCTTGCGGCACAGGTGCAAGGAGAAGATCATGGGCCGTGCGATCCGCTTGTCGCGACGTGGATTCCTGGGAGCCGCCGGCGCCGCCTTGGGGACCGCGGCGATGGTTTCCCTCCCGTGCCGCCGGACCGTCGCGGCGACCGTCAGCACGCGGCACGCCGACATTGCCGCGCTGCGGCGCCAGATCGTCGATTCGCCGGTCGCGGTCGCCCTGCACCGCGCGAAAGTCTTCACCAAGGTCTACCAAGAGACCGAGGGCAAGCCGTGGATCCTGCGCAAGGCCCTGGCCCTGCGCGAGTACTTTCGTACCGTGCCGTTGTACCTGCGCGAGCACGACCGGCTGGCCGGCTCGATTAGCGAGCGGCCCGGGGCCATGCCGGTGATCGTCGAATTGGGCATCGGCGAGAACAACATCTACACGAGCGAAAACCCCAAACGCAAGGGTTACCTGAAAGGCCAGGTGCCCGGCGAGATCCGCGACTACTGGAAGAACCGCAACCTGTGGGGGCAGTACCGGACCGAGATTCTGGGCCTGCCGCCCGTCCGAAGCGCCGACGAGGTCCCGCAGGAACTGGCCTATAAGTTCATCTCGAACCAGGGACATCTCAGCCCCAGCTACCGCGAATTGCTCCGCGAGGGCCTTGGGGGCGTGCTCCGCAGGGTCCAAGGGCGAAGATCGGGCGAGACCGACGCGGCGCGACTCGCGTTTCTCACGGCGGCCGAGAACGCCCTGTCGGGCTTGTCGGAGTGGATCGGCCGTTATGCCGAGTTTCTGGCAAGCATGGCCAAGAACGGCGGCAACGCGGCGCGCGCGGCGGAACTCCGCGAGATGTCGCAAGTCTGTGCCCGCGTGGCCGCCGATCCGCCCGCGACCTTCCGCGAGGCCCTGCAACTGGTGTGGTTCGTCCACCAGGCCATTCACATCGAGGGCCACGGCTACTCGTGTACGCCCGACCGGTTGGATCAACTGCTCTTTCCTTTCTACCAGGCCGACCGCAAGGCCGGGCGGCTCGACGACGACGGCGCCGTGCGATGGCTCGAGAACTTCGTCCTCAAGATGTACGACAACACGTTCTGGGGACCCGAGCATCATCTCACGCAAGGGCTCTGTGCGGGCGGCTCCACGCCCGACGGCATCGACCAGACCAACCGGCTGAGCTGGCTGGTGGTCGAGGCGGCCACGAATCTCTCGCTGCCCGAGCCGCTGGTATGGATCCGTTGGCACCCGAAAATCGACCAGGCGTTTTTCGACTTCTGCCTTGGGCGGCTTGCGCGCAGCACGTGTTTTCCCATGATGTGGAGCGACAAGGCCGTGCCCGCGGCCTTGATCGAGTTGGGGCTATCGCGCGACGACGCCTTCAACTACGTTCCGGTCGGCTGCAACGAGCTGGCCGTGCCCGGGCAGATGTACTTCAACCCGGGGGCCCACGTCAGCTACCTCCAGGCGATCGAGGCCGCTCTGAGCGACGGCAAGGGCTATCGGGGCCAGTGGAAGTGGAAGAACGTCGCCCCGCCGGCCCGCGAGCTGGCGACCTTCGATCAGTTCGCCGCGGCAGTCGGAGCGTACATGCGGCGCTCGATCGAGCAGTCGTACCAAAGCGAGATGAACGCGCTCAAGGCCCAGATGCGCTGGGGCCAGACGCCGCTGACGTCCTGCTTCTTCGACGGCTGCATCGAGAAAGCCCGGGACCTGACGCAGGGCACGAAGTACAACATCCTCTCGTGCGGCGGCATCGCCTTTGCCAACGCGGTGGATTGTCTGGCCGCCATCCGCGAGGTGGTCTACCAGAAGCGGCAGGCGACCCTCGGCGAGGTGAGGACCGCCTGCGCGTCGAACTTCAAGGGGCACGAGCGGCTGCGTGCGCGCCTGGCGGCTGCGCCGAAGCACGGCAACGACGATCCGCGATTGGACGACGTGATTCGCCTGGTCGAGCGCCTCCGCGACGAGCCCATGAAGGAGATCTGCCGCGACCCGCGCGACGGCAGCCGCTTCGGCAACTGCCACGTGGTGCGCAGCGGCGCGGTGAAGACGGGCCTCGTGACCCCCGCCACGCCCGACGGCCGCCTGGCCGGCACGCCGCTGGCCAGCTCGATGGCCGCCTCGGTCGGCTGCGAGCGAAACGGTCCCACGGCCGTGCTCAACTCCGTCGCCCGGCTCGACGCGGTGAAGAGCTGGCAATGCGGATACCAGGTGAACTTGCGATTCCACGCGGGCATGGTCTCGGACCCGGCCCAGCGCGAGAAGCTGCGGGCGATGCTCGATGTCTATTTCGAGAAGGGGGGCATGGAGCTTCAGATCAACGTGGTCGACACGGCCACGCTGCGTGCCGCCCAGGCGAACCCCGAAGCATACCGCGACCTGGTCGTGCGCGTCGCCGGGTTCAGCGAGTTCTTCGTGAACCTCACGCCCGACATGCAAGAGGACATCATCGCCCGGATGGAGCACCAATGATGGGCCCGGGCCGCATCTTCGACATCCAGCGGTTTTGCCTCCATGACGGACCGGGGATCCGGACCACGGTGTTCTTCAAGGGCTGCCCCTTGCGCTGCCTGTGGTGCGGGAACCCCGAGAGCATCAGCCCCAAGCCGCTCTTGTCGTACCTTCCCGAAAAGTGCATCGCCTGCGGCGCGTGCGTCGCGGCGTGCCCGAAGGGCGCCTTGTCGGCCGACGCGGCGGGCAAGGCGGTCCTGGACCGCAAACGGTGCACTCCTTGCGGCGCCTGCGCCGAGGCGTGCGACGCCAAGGCCCTCGAGATGGTCGGCCGCGAGGCGACCGTCGACGAGGTCCTTGCCGTGGTGCTCCGCGACCGCGAGTACTTCGAGGCGTCGGGCGGCGGGATGACGCTTTCCGGCGGCGAGCCGCTCGAACAGCCCGACTTCGCCGAACGCCTCCTGTGCGAGGCCAAGGCCAAGGGCCTGCACTCGGCCGTCGAGACCTCCGGCGCGGCCAATTGGGAGGTCTTCGAGAGGCTGCTTCCCGTGGTCGACCTCTGGCTCTACGACTTCAAGGAGACCGATCCCAAGCGGCACCTGAAGTACACCGGCTTCTGGAACTCGCAGATCCTGGCCAACCTGCGGCGGCTGCACGCGCAAGGGGCGAAGATCCGGCTGCGCTGCCCCTTGATTCCCGGGCACAACGCCCGGCCGGACCACCTCGATGGCATCGCCGCGTTGGCCCGCGAGTTGCCAAGGCTCGAAGGCGTCGAGCTGCTGCCGTACTACGACATGTGGCGCGCCAAGCTCGCGCGGCTGGGACTCGAAACGTCGCTCCCCGAGTCGGTGAAACCTCCGGACCGGGCCACCGTGGAATCGTGGAAAGACCACCTCCGCCAGCGCGGCGTGCGCCTGGTCGATGGGCGGCCGGACCGGAATCCACCGGCGGCGTGCCCGAGCGTGCCGCCGCGAGCGAGGTGGGGATAAACCAAGTTACGCACTTCGTCGACGATTTTCGGCATTTTCGGGGGTAGGCGCTGCGGAAACCCGAGGATTATGGGGTACGCCAGGTGGGATAGCGTGAAGACCTTCTTGCTCGATTTCCGCGTTGGGCGTGCGATGCTACGGGGCGAAGCAGGGAGGGATCGCCATGTTCCTCAGACGCTACGAGCGGCGGAAGAACGGCAAGACGCACAGCTAGCTACTGGGCCCTGGTCGAGTCCTACCGCTCCGCTGGGGGCCCGGCTCCAGCAAATCGGCGACTGATGGCCGCTGCCGAAGCGGCCAATCGCGGGCTGGACAGACGAGGCCCTGCTGGCCGAACACCGGCAAGGTGCAGGCCGAATTCGGCAAGGACTACCACGAAGCGCCCGAGCCACGGCAGGCGGTTCACGCCCATATGCATGGGGACAACATTCGCCATCGCGCGAAGAATCCCTACGGCTGCGGTTCACCCCCGTGTGCATGGGGACAACGTAGACGCCGCCACGCGAACGGCCACCGCCAGCGGTTCA
>JANLFZ010000017.1:0-743 GCA_024653385.1 Thermoguttaceae bacterium
TCGCGAACTCCTCGCACAAGGGGATTCTATCAACCAGATGATGCAAGTTACGGGCGAAGAGGGCATTACGCTGGAGGATTATGTCACCTGGCAGAAGTCCGTGCTTTTGGACATGGCTTACCTCCAACAGGATGCCTTCGATGAGACCGATGCTTGCATGCCGCGAGAGCGGCAGTTGGAGAGCCTACGGCTCATCAAGGGCCTGATCGACCGCGAGTATCCCTTCAAGGACCGCGACGAGGCCCGCGAGTTTTTCACCAAGCTAATAGGGCTCTACAAGAACTGGAATTACAGTCCGCCGGGGTCGCCCGACTACGACAAGTACAGACATGAGCTTGACGAAGCCGCGCGACAACAGGCCTCCGGCGGAGCATAGGCGTTGCCCATGGGGACGATCATCGAACGGGCTGTCGAGTTGGTGCCGAACGATTCCCGGATCGGTCTCGGTTCCGGACGCGCCGCGCGCGCCTTCGTCACGACCATCGGCGGACTGGTACGAAAGGATGCTCTGCGCGTTCACGGAGTGCCAACCTCCGAGGAGACCGCCAACCTAGCTCGGCAACAGGGCATTCCGTTGCTCACGCTTGCGGAGGCCGGGACTCTGGACCTGACCGTCGACGGAGCGGACGAAGTGGATCCCACTCTCGACCTTATCAAGGGTTACGGCCACGCGTTCGTCCGAGAGAAGATCGTTGCCGCCTCCTCCCGTCAACTGATCATCGTGGTCGGAGATGAAAAGCTCG
>JANLFZ010000017.1:753-7250 GCA_024653385.1 Thermoguttaceae bacterium
ATCTCCGACCACGATGATCAGTTGACGGGAGGAGATGAAAAGCTCGTTCCGCAGTTGGGAACTCGCGGCCGGTTGCCCGTTGAAGTAATGCCGTTTGCCTACCCTCTTTGCGAGCAACGACTGCGCGCACTCGATTGTCGGCCGGTGCCCTATCGTGAGGGCAGCGGTCTATTTGTGACCGACAACGGCAATTACATTCTCGATTGCCAGATCCGTCCGCTTGACAATGCGCCGCAGCTAGAGGCGGAGATTCGGGCGATTCCTGGGGTCGTCGGCACGGGATTGTTCCTCAAGATGGCGGACATCGTGCTGGTCGGAGACCAGGCGGGTTTTCGGCTTATCGAGGAAAGGCGGCGCCCGCACCCGATGTGAGTCTTGGGTCGACTGAAGGGAGAACCATGAATTCGGAAGAACTATGGCAGCGGCACCAGCGCTACCTGTGCCGCGCTGCGGCCCTCGGATTGGCGCTGGACATCAGCCGAATGCGGTTCGAGGATGGCTTTTTCGAGCGGATGACACAACCGATGCAGCGTGCGTTCGAGGCCATGGACGCGCTGGAGCGCGGGGCGATCGCCAACCCCGACGAAAACCGCATGGTGGGGCACTACTGGCTCCGCGCGCCGGAGCGGGCGCCCACGCCGGAAATCGCGACTGCGATCCGCAAGACGGTGACTGACGTGAAGTCGTTCGCCGCCGCCGTGCATTGCGGCGCCGTTCGTCCTCCCTCCGCCGCGAGGTTCTCGCGAGTCCTCTCCATCGGCATAGGCGGCTCGGCGCTGGGTCCGATGTTCGTTGCCGACGCGCTTGGCCAACCGGCCAACGACCGAATGACAATCGAGTTTATCGACAACACGGACCCGGACGGCATCGCCCGTACCCTGGAAGGGCTGACCGGACGGCTCGGTGAGACGCTGTGCATCGTCACTTCGAAGAGTGGCGGCACGCCGGAGACACGGAATGGCATGCTGCTGGTGGCCGAGGCATACCACGCGGCGGGCCTTGACTTCCCCCGACACGCTGTGGCCATCACGATGCCCGGGTCCAAGATGGACCGGACCGCTACTGAGCAAGGCTGGCTCTCTCGCTTCCCCATGTTCGACTGGGTCGGTGGCCGGACCAGCGTGCTGTCGGCTGTTGCGCTTTTGCCGGCCGCGCTGCAGGGATTAGACATCGACGGCCTGCTGGGCGGTGCCGCTGCCTGCGACGAGGCCACTCGCCAGCACGATTTGTGGAGCAACCCGGCAGCCCTCATGGCCCTGATGTGGTATCACGTCACCGACGGCAAGGGCCGCAAGGACATGGTTGTCCTCCCTTATAAGGACCGGCTACTGCTCTTCAGCCGCTATCTTCAGCAACTGATCATGGAGTCGCTGGGCAAGCAACTCGACTTGCAGGGTCGGCGCGTCGAACAGGGACTGACCGTCTATGGGAACAAGGGCTCCACCGACCAGCATGCCTACGTCCAGCAACTGCGCGAGGGAGTCCCCAACTTCTTCACGGTGTTCATCCGTGTCTTGGAATCGGGCGGGTCTGCCCAAGAGGTCGAGGCCGGTGTCACGGCTGGCGACTACTTGCACGGCTTCCTCCTGGGCACGCGCGCGGCCCTGTTCGAGAACGACCGCGAGTCCATGACCATCACGGTTCCGCGCGTCGATGCGCGGGTGGTGGGTGGACTGATTGCCCTTTTCGAGCGAGCGGTGGGGCTGTACGCCAGCCTGATCAACGTCAACGCTTACCACCAGCCCGGAGTCGAGGCCGGCAAGAAGGCGGCCGCCTCGGTTCTGGCGCTGCAAGGCAAAGTCGCGGCAGCGATCTCGCCGACTCCGCAGACCGCCGAAGCGATTGCCGCCAAGATCGGCGCCCAAGACCAAGTCGAGACCGTTTACCTGCTGCTCGAACACCTGGCGGCCAACGGCCGCGCACGAATGGTCCACCTTGCTGAACCTGGTCAGGCTGCTTTTGTCCGGACGTGATGGGAAAGCGAGGAGCGAAATGGAACTCAATCCTGTGCGGGCTACTCAATCGATCTCTGCGGTACTAACCGATGTCGACGGTACGCTTGTGACCAAGGACAAGGTACTGACCGAGCGTGCGTTGAAGGCCGTTAGGCATCTCCGCGAGCGCGGGATCGTCTTCACTATTACCAGCGGGCGTCCGCCCCGTGGAATGCGGATGCTCGTCGAGCCGCTCGGCCTGACGATGCCGATGGCCGCATTCAACGGGGGCGTGATCGTGCTCCCCGACATGTCCGTGCTCGACGAGCGTCAGTTGCCCGACTACTTGCTGCCGGCCCTCATCGACATGATTCTAGCGCACGGTCTCGATGTGTGGCTGTTTCGCTCGACCGATTGGTACGTCCGCTCTCGGGACGCGCCGCGGGTGGATCGCGAGGCTTCGACCATTCAGTTCCCGCCGGTCGTGCTGCCGACGTTCGACGATGTGCTCAGCGGAATCGTGAAAATCGTCGGCGTCAACGAGGACCACCCCCGCGTCGCAGCGTGCGAGGCGGCGGTTCAGACGGCGTTTGGCACGCAGGTCTCCGCTGCGCGGTCGCAGCCGCACTACCTTGACGTGACGCATCCGATGGCCAACAAGGGCGTGGTGATCGAGCGACTGTCGCGATATCTGGGAATCCCGCTAGACCGCATCGCCACGCTCGGCGACCAACCGAACGACGTACTGATGTTCAAGAAGAGCGGTCTGAGCATCGCAATGGGCAATGCGAGCGAGGAGGTGAAGCGGCAAGCCACGTTCGTGACGACCTCTTTCGGCGAAGAAGGTTTCGCGAACGCCGTGGAACAGTTCATCCTGCCGCAGGCCGAACCCGCCAGCGGGCCAGCGGTGAAAGCCACCGGGCAACTCCATCGGCTGGGTCAGAGCCTCTGGCTCGACAATATCACGCGCGACCTGCTGAGCAGTGGCACGCTCCAGCGCTACATCGACGAACTGTCGGTGACGGGGCTGACCTCGAATCCGACCATCTTCGAGTACGCGATCAAGAACAGCTCGGCGTACGACGCGGCGATCGGCGGGCAGACTGCGCAAGGCAGGTCAGTTGAAGAGCTGTTTTTCGAACTCGCGATCGATGACCTCACCCGGGCAGCGGACCTGTTTCGCCCCATCTATGATCGAACCAATGGCGTGGACGGGTGGGTGTCGCTGGAAGTGTCGCCGCTGCTGGCGTACGACACTGCCGGCACGCTCGCCGCTGCCAAGGATCTCTTCGCCAGGGCAGGCCGTCCCAATCTGATGATCAAGATTCCCGGGACCCCGGAGGGACTGCCCGCCATCGAAGAGGCGATCTTCTCGGGGGTGCCGATCAACGTGACTTTGTTGTTCTCCCGCGAGCACTACTTTGCCGCAGCCGAAGCGTTCCTGCGCGGCATCGAGCGCCGCATGGACGACGGCCTCAAGGCGGACGTCGCGTCGGTGGCCTCGGTGTTCGTCAGCCGGTGGGACTCGGCCGTCGCGGCCAAGGTGCCCGCCGAACTCCGATCGCGGCTCGGCATCGCCGCGGCCAAGCGCACCTACAAGGCGTACCGCAGTCTACTGAGTTCTCCACGCTGGCAGCGGATCTACAACGCCGGCGCCCGGCCCCAGCGTCTCTTGTGGGCGAGCACGGGGACCAAGGATCCGGCGGCTTCCGACGTGATGTACGTCAAGGCTCTGGCCGCACCGTTCACCGTCAATACGATGCCCGAGGGCACCCTCAAAGCCCTGGCAAATCACGGCGATATCCCGACGCTCCTCCGGGCAGACGGAGGGGACTGCGAAGAAGTGTTGGCGCGGTTCGCCGGCGCCGGCATCGATATCTATGCCCTGGCTAACCAACTCCAGCACGAGGGCGCGAAGTCGTTCGTGAAATCCTGGAACGGACTCATGACGGTCATTGCCTCCAAGACCGCCGCTCTCGCAAAAGGCTGAATTGAATGTCGCTATTTGAAATGATCGCGAATGTGACTTGGCGAGTGGAAAACGTGGCAGCGCTCGCCAGTCGTCCACTCCTCAAGCCTGCCGCCTAACCACAAGGGATGACCCATGACACCGACAAACCCTGACGGGACACGGAAGACCGCACGCGGCAGCAAGGCCGCGGCGGGCCCCCTCTCCGCCGAGGAACTCCGCAAGATGGACGCCTACTGGCGGGCCTCCAACTACCTGTCCGTCGGCCAGATCTACCTGCTCGACAACCCGCTCCTGCGCGAGCGGCTCAAGCGGGAGCACATTAAGCCGCGGCTGCTCGGTCACTGGGGCACATCACCGGGCCTGAACATGCTTTGCGTGCATCTCAATCGGGTCATCAATCGCGATGACCTGAACGTGATCTACATCATCGGCCCGGGGCATGGCGGTCCGTCCCTGGTCGCTCACGCCTACCTGGAGGGCACCTATAGCGAGGTGTACCCGAACGTCAGCCAGGATGTGGAAGGGATGAAGAAGCTGTTCAGACAGTTCAGTTTCCCAGGTGGCATCCCCAGCCACGTCGCTCCCGAGACGCCCGGCAGCATCCACGAGGGCGGTGAACTTGGGTACGCTTTGAGCCACGCCTACGGCGCTGCGTTCGATAACCCGGACCTGATCGTCGCCTGCATCGTCGGCGACGGAGAGGCTGAAACTGGGCCGCTCGCCACGGGGTGGCACGGCAACAAGTTCCTCAATCCAGCCCGGGATGGGTGCGTCCTCCCGATCCTCCATCTGAATGGCTACAAAATCGCCAACCCTTGCCTCCTGGCCCGCATTCCCAAAGACGAATTGCAGAAGTTCTTCGAAGGGATGGGCTACAAGCCGCACTTCGTCGAAGGACATGACCCGGAGGCGGTTCACCAGCAGCTTGCCGGCGCGCTGGACACCGTGGTGGCGGAGATCAAGCAGATCTGGGCCAATGCGCGCACCAACGGCGTCGTCAAGCGTCCTGCCTGGCCGATGATCGTCTTCCGCACGCCGAAGGGGTGGACCTGCCCGCCCGAGATCGACGGGAAGAAGTGCGAAGACTACTGGCGCAGCCACCAGGTCCCGATGAGTGACATGGACAAGCCCGAGCACATCAGAATCCTCGAACGGTGGATGAAGAGTTACCGCCCGGAGGAGCTGTTCGACGCCGAGGGCCGGCTTAAGCCCGAGCTGGCCGAGCTGGCGCCGAAAGGCCACCGCCGGATGAGCGACAACCCGCACGCCAACGGCGGCCTGTTGCTCCGCGATCTGAAGATGCCGGACTTCCGCGACTACGCCGTCAAGGTGCCGAAGCCCGGCGCGGTCACCGCCGAGTCGACGCGCGCGATGGGGACGTTCCTGCGCGATGTGATGAAACTGAATCTCAGCACGCGGAACTTCCGCCTCTTCAGCCCCGACGAGAACAACTCGAACCGCTGGCAGGACGTGCTGGAGGTCACCAACCGCTGTTACATGGCCGACATTCTCCCCGAAGACGACCACCTCGCGCCGGACGGCCGCGTGATGGAAGTGCTCAGCGAGCATCAATGCCAAGGCTGGCTGGAGGGGTATCTGCTCACCGGCCGCCACGGGTTTTTCTCGTGCTACGAGGCCTTCATCCACATCGTCGATTCGATGTTCAATCAGCACGCCAAGTGGCTGAAGGTCTGCAATCACATCCCTTGGCGGCGGCCGGTCGCGTCGTTGAATTATCTGCTCAGCTCGCACGTCTGGCGGCAGGACAACAACGGGTTCTCGCATCAAGACCCCGGCTTCATCGACCACGTCGTCAACAAAAGGGCCGAAGTCGTCCGCGTCTACCTGCCGCCCGACGCCAACACGCTGCTGAGCGTCACCGATCACTGCCTTCGCAGCCGCAACTACGTCAACGTCATCGTGGCGGGCAAGCAGCCGGCCCCGCAGTGGCTGACGATGGATGAAGCCATCAAGCACTGCACCGCCGGCATCGGCATCTGGGAATGGGCCTCGAACGACAAGGGGAGTGATCCCGACGTGGTCATGGCTTGCTGCGGCGACGTGCCAACGCTCGAAGCGCTGGCCGCCGTTGAACTGCTGCGCAAGCACGTTTCCGATTTGAAAATCCGCGTCGTCAACGTGGTCGACCTAATGAAACTGCAATCGCCGCGCCAGCATCCGCACGGCCTGCCGGACCACGAGTTCGACGCGCTCTTCACGACGGACAAGCCGGTCATCTTCGCGTTCCACGGCTACCCGTCGTTGATCCATCGGCTGACATACAGCCGCAACGGTCACAGGAACCTGCACGTGCGCGGGTACCAAGAGGTGGGTACGACCACCACGCCGTTCGACATGGTCGTGCTCAACGAGTTGGATCGCTTCTCGCTGGTCACCGAAGTGATCGACCGCGTCCCACAACTGGCCTCGCGGGCCGCCTACGCCAAGCAGGCAATCCGCGACAAGCTGCTGGAGCACAAGCAATACATCGCCAGGTACGGCGACGACATGCCCGATATCGCGGGCTGGAAATGGAACCACCAGGTCTCCGCGACGATACGCGGCACGTCCACCGAAGGGGACAACGTTTG
>JANLFZ010000017.1:7260-9919 GCA_024653385.1 Thermoguttaceae bacterium
GCAGCGAGGACGACCCATCAACTGAATAGGACAACCTCATGCAGATTGCCATCCACGGCGCCGGCGGAGGGGAGGTTACGGGATCCGCTTACCACATTCGGACGCGGGAGGCCAGGATCCTCGTGGACTGCGGCCTCCTTCAGGGAGCGCGCAAGGCAGACAACTACAATCGCCTCCCTAGGAAAGGAGCGTTCGACAAACTCGATGCGGTGCTGCTGACCCATGCCCACCTGGATCACACAGGCCGGTTGCCGCTTCTGAGCCGGGCGGGATACCACGGTCCAATCTATGCGACGCCAGCTACGATCGAGCTTGCCGATCTGATTCTGCAGGATTCCGCCCATCTACAAAAGTCCGACGTAAAGCGACAAAACCGTCGTCGGCAGCGGCAGGGACAGGCTTTGATCGAGCCGCTCTATGAGCAGCAGGACGTGGAATCGCTGCGCCCGCTCTACCAACCCCTCTGCTACAATCAGCCGACCACTGTAGCACCGGGAGTGGTCGCTCGTGGGGTCGAGGCCGGCCACATGCTAGGCTCGGTGAGCATCGAACTGACGGTGGAAGAAGATGGCCGGAGGAAAGTAGTGATCTTCTCCGGCGACCTCGGTCCGCGCGGCGCGCCATTGCACCGCGATCCCATTCCGTTCAAACACGCGGACTTCGTCTTCATGGAATCGACCTATGGCGATCGCGATCATCGGTCGCTCCAGGAGACCGCAATTGAGACTCGCGAGGTCGTGAAGAAGGCCGTCGAGGCGGGGGGCAAGGTCCTTGTTCCCGTCTTTGCCGTAGGTCGAACGCAACTGCTCTTGTATCTCCTGGCCGGCGCCTTTGAGCGACGAACGCTGTCGCCATTCCCCGTCTACATCGACAGTCCGATGGCAATCGAAGCGACCAAGATCTATGCCAAGCACACGGAATTGTTTGATGCCGAGGCGCTCGCCATGCAGCAGTCGGGGGACCTACGCGAGCATCTTGAGACGGTGCAGTTCTGCCCGACGGCAGAGGATTCGCGCGCGCTGAATGATCTGAAGGGACCTTGCCTGATCATGGCGGGGGCCGGCATGTGTACGGGCGGGCGAATCCTTCATCACTTTCGACACAACCTTTGCCGGCAAGGAACTACCGTGCTCATCGTTGGATACCAGAGCCAGGGTTCACTTGGCCGCATGCTTGTGGACAGGAAGAACGCTGTCACCATCTTCGGCGAAAAAATTCCGGTGCGCGCCTCGGTTCACACCTTTGGGGGTCTAAGTGCGCACGCGGGACAAAGCGACTTGCTGCGTTGGCTCGATTCCATGGCAGCGTCACACCCGCGCGTATTCGTTACTCATGGCGAGGAGCGCGCCCGAAAACCGCTCGGAAAGCTCATCCAGGAGCGATGCAAGCTTCGGGTGGACTACCCCGCGATGGGGGAAACCGTTGAGATTTGACACGCCTCATGAGATATGGAGTCGATCCGATGAGCAGGAGTCCTGATGTGAGGTCCGGCAACGTTAGCTTGGCTGACGAAGAGGCCGTGAAACAGATCCTCGTCAGCACGGTCTTTGGTCTCTGGGATATCGTCAATAATCTCACGCGGCTGCGCCCGTCCAAGCGTGAGCGCTACCGCGTCACGATCTTCGGTTCGGCGCGGGCCCAGCCAGGCACGTACGTTTACGACGAGGTACGACGAATCGCCACGGTGCTGGCTGAAATAGGTTGCGACATCATCACCGGCGGTGGCCCGGGCCTCATGCAAGCAGCCAACGAAGGAGCGACCGCCGCCGATGCTTTCGAGCGCGACCGGTCGGTAGGCATTCGCGTGGACTTGCCTTTCGAGCAGGAAGTCAATCCATTTGTGCTCCAGGCGTTCGAGCACAAGACGTTCTTTACGCGATTGCACCACTTCGTCCTCACTTCGGACGCTTTCGTGGTAGCTCCCGGAGGAATTGGCACCGTGCTGGAACTCATGATGATCTGGCAGTTATTGCAGGTCCAGCACGTCCAGGAGACCCCCCTGATCCTCGTCGGAAAGATGTGGGCCGATCTGGTCCAATGGGCCAGCGCACATCTGTTGACGTGTCAACCTCCGTTAGCCAGCCCTGGGGACATGAACATCCCGCATTGCGTGAAGACTGCCGACGAGGCCATTTCGTTGCTAAGGGAACACCATTCCAGATGGCTAAAGAGTCCTGACCGCCACTTGCCAAGAGAAGAAGGAGGTCGTCATGACCGCCGCGTCAACGTCGGACACGACCCGGGAACCGGGCCATGACGCTTATGCGGTGCTGCTTCAGCGATGCCGGACCCTGGAGCCGGTGGCCACGAGCGTGGCCTATCCCTGTGAACAGACCGCCTTGACCGGCGTCGTCGAGGCCGCCGAGGCGCGCCTGATCGCGCCGATTCTGGTCGGCCCCGAGCAGAAGATCCGCGCGGTCGCCAAAGAGGCGGGTTTGAACGTCGATTCTTATCCAATCGAGGACGTGCCCGACGCCCACGCCGCGGCAGCCAAGGCAGTCGAATTGGTTCGCTCGGCCCGCGCCGAGGCGCTGATGAAGGGCAGCCTCCACACCGATGAGTTGATGAGCGCCGTGGTCTCCTCGGCCACCGGGTTGCGCACCGCCCGACGGATCAGCCACGGCTTCGTTATGTCGGTGCCCACTTATCCCAAGCCGCT
>JANLFZ010000017.1:9929-22696 GCA_024653385.1 Thermoguttaceae bacterium
GGAGGACAAGCGAGACATCTGCCAGAACGCGATTGACCTGGCAAATAGCCTGGGCCGGTCGATGCCCAAGGTCGCCATCCTTTCGGCCGTAGAAACGGTGACGACGAAGATCCCCTCGACGATCGACGCCGCGGCGCTCTGCAAGATGGCCGACCGAGGGCAGATCACCGGTGCTCTGCTGGATGGTCCGCTCGCCATGGACAACGCCATCAGTCTCATAGCTGCGAAGACCAAAGGCATCGCATCGCCGGTCGCAGGCGACGCCGATATTCTCGTCGCCCCGGACCTGGAGGCGGGAAACATCTTGGCCAAGCTACTGACGTTCCTGGCCAAAGCCGACGCCGCAGGGCTCGTTCTCGGCGCGCGGGTTCCCATCATCCTCACCAGCCGAGCCGACAGCGTGCGGACCCGCATGGCCTCCTGCGGGGTCGCCCTGCTGGTCGCCCACGCGCGGCGCACTGGTCAAATCGAGAGCATATCATGAGCGATGCAATCATTGTTCTCAACGCAGGTTCCTTCAGCCTCAAGTTCTCAATCTACGGGGTCGCGAACCGGGAACTGAACTTGGTGGCAAGGGGACAGATCGAAGGGTTGGGCACGTCGCCACATTTCAAGGCGAAGGACCAACAGGGCCGCTCGCTGGCCCATGCATCACTGGGCGGCTCGATGCCAGGCTTCGGGCATCCGGAGGCCTTCGCGCACTTGTCAGTCTGGGCCCGCCAGCAATTTGGCGGCAAATTCTCACCCGTCGCCGTGGGGCACCGGATGGTGCATGGCGGCACAGAGTTCACCAGCCCGACGCTCATCGACGCCGAAGTCCTTTCAAGACTGGAACGGCTTATTCCGTTGGTGCCGCTGCACCAGCCGCACAACCTGGCCGCCGTGAAGGGCGTGATCCAGTTGCGGCCTGACCTCATTCAGGTCGCCTGCTTCGACACGGCATTTCATCGTACGAAGCCGAAGGTGGCAGACCGCTTCGGCCTGCCCGACGAGATGTTTGGGCAGGGCGTGCGCCGCTGGGGTTTTCACGGATTGTCCTACGAATTCATCGCGGGCCAGTTACGGCGGATTGCACCGGACATTTCCGCGGGCCGGGTGATCGTGGCACACCTCGGCAGCGGCGCCAGCCTATGCGCCATGAAGGACGGTCAGAGCGTAGATACCACGATGGGTTTCTCGGCGCTCGATGGCTTGCCAATGGGTACGCGCTGCGGAAATCTTGATCCCGGCGTGATCCTCTTCCTGCTCCGGCAGGGTTGGAACGTCGATCGGATCGAAGACCTCCTCTACAAGAAGTCCGGCCTCTTGGGGATCTCCGGCATGAGCAACGACGTGCGCGTTCTTCTGGCCAGTGATCGCCCGGCGGCAGCCGAGGCGATCGAGTTCTTCGTGCATCGCATCGTTCGCGAGATCGGCTCGCTGACGGCAGCACTAGGCGGCTTGGATGCGCTCGTCTTCACCGCGGGCATTGGCGAGAACTCCCCGGTGATCCGTCAACGAGTGTGCAAGGGCCTCGCGTGGCTGGGCGTCCACATCGACCCAGATGCCAACGGACACGGAAGTACGCGCATCTCTCCCGCAGGGCAGTCTCCATCGGTATGGGTGATTCCAACCGATGAGGAGGCTGTGATCGCCTCGCATACTCTGGCTGTTGTCCGCGCGCTGAAGGGTGGGCCGCAGGAGGAGACACGGCTGTGTCGATTGACCGACTGATCAATGCTCTCGTCACGATCACGCTTGTCGAGCTGATGGTAGCCATTGGCCTGGGTGTGACACTTGGCGACGTGATTAGCGTGTTCAAGACGCCGCGTCTCATGGTCCAAGCCGCATTGGCGAACTATGTTTGCGTTCCGGCAGCCGCAGTTGGCTTACTGCTCTTGCTGCATACCAAACCGATGATCGCCGCCGGTTTCCTTATTGTCGCGGTCTGCCCAGGAGCCCCGTACGGTCCGCCATTCACATCGATCGCCAAGGGGAACGTGGCGGTGTCGGTCGGATTGATGGTGGTCCTGGCCGGGTCGTCCGCGCTGGTCGCGCCACTGCTTCTGTACTGGCTGTTGCCGTTGATGTCGCGAAGCGAGGCGCTGGACGTGAATGCGGCCAAGATGGTCTTCACCTTGCTGGTGATTCAACTCTTGCCCCTGTGTGCCGGGCTGGGCGTGCGCCATTGGCTCCCGAACATGGCCCGTGGACTGCTGAAACCGGCCAACCTCTTGAGCACGTTTCTCAACCTGTCGGTGATTGGGCTGGTCCTTGTCGTCCATTTCGAGACGCTGATGGCGATCCGCCCACTCGGTTTCGCGGGAATGCTCGCCTTGGTTCTCGCTGCTTTGGCCGCTGGTTGGTTGCTGGGAATGCCGGGCGCCGGCAACCGCAAGGCCATGGCGATTACGACTTCGGTGCGCAATGTCGGCGTCAGCCTCGTGATTGCTACTGGTAGCTTCCCAGGCACACCGGCCGTGACTGCCACACTGGCGTTCGCGTTGTTTCAGACTATCGTTATGGCGTTTGTTGCTCTCAGTTGGGGTCGTCTGACGCCGGCCATACCTGGAAGCATGACTTCCTCATGAAAGCATGAGTTCCTCATGAAAGGGCACTGCGATGGGAAAGAAAACCACGGCAATCCTTGGGTCGTCAGCCGAATCCGATCTTCCGGCCAAGCGACTTGAACAATACGGATGTGGGCCGATTCAGTTCGCAGGCACGGACGACGCGCTCTACGAGCGGCACTTGATCTTCGACAACGTCGTCCATCCGAAAGCTGCAAGCCCGCGCGAGCGGTTCGAGGCCTTCGCGCGTTCCGTGCGGGACGTCCTCTCGCAACGATGGGTGCGCACGCAGGAGACGTACGATCGCGAGAACCCCAAGCGGGTCTACTACCTCTCCATGGAGTTTCTCCTGGGGCGCTCGTTGGCCAACAACGTCACCAACCTCCTGCTCGACGGCTTGTTGCACGAAGGGATCGAGCAGAAGGCCCTCGACTGGCTGGAGTTGCTTGAACAAGAGCCGGACGCGGGGTTGGGAAATGGCGGACTCGGGCGTCTCGCGGCTTGCTTCCTGGACTCCATGGCCACTATGCACCTCCCGGCAACGGGTTACGGCTTACGCTACGAATACGGCATCTTTCGTCAGTCCATCAAGGACGGGTGGCAATGCGAACAGCCGGATAATTGGCTCCGTCGCTCCGACCCATGGGAAGTTGCACGCCCTCGCGAGATAGTGGAAGTCAAGTTGGCGTGCTCTTTCGAGCTGCGCGGCGGCTCGTTGCGGCCGATTCCCGGCCGGCCCAGCAGCCTGATCGGCATACCGTTCGACCGTCCCGTGGTGGGTTACGGCGGCAAGACCATCAACACCCTTCGTCTCTGGGCGGCAGCGTCACCGGACTACTTTGACTTTCAGGAATTCTCACGCGGCGATTTCGTCGGTGCGCTGGCCGAAACGCTCACCGCGGAGTCGCTTACTCGCGTCCTCTATCCCGACGATTCGACGAGCATGGGCCAGGGGCTGCGCTTTGTGCAGGAGTATTTCCTTGTCGCCTGTTCGCTCGCCGATCTGGTGCGGCGTTTCCGCCGCAGCAATGAGGACTGGCGCACGCTGCCCGAAAAGGTTGCTATCCAACTTAACGACACGCACCCTGCGCTGGCCGTGCCCGAATTGATGCGCATTCTGCTCGACGATGCCCATCTGGGCTGGGAGCAGGCCTGGGATCTCACTCAGCGGGCCCTAGCGTATACGAATCACACGCTCCTGCCGGAGGCCCTGGAGAAATGGCCGCTTGCCTGGTTCGAAATGCTGCTGCCCCGCCACCTGGAAATCGTGTTCGAGATCAACCGCCGCCTGCTCGATTCAGTCCAAGTCCGTTTCGCCGGTGATGAGGGCCGGCTGGCGCGGGTGAGCCTCATTGAAGACGGCGGTGAACGAAAGGTCCGCATGGCCAATCTGGCTATTGTCGGCTCGCATAGCACCAACGGCGTGGCTGCCATTCACTCTGAGTTGTTGCGAAGGCAGACGGTCAAAGACCTGGCCGAGGTATTTCCTGAGCGATTCAGCAACAAGACCAACGGTGTCACACCGCGGCGCTGGTTGCTGCTGGCGAACCCGGCGCTGGCCCGCACGATTACAGAGGCGATCGGCGACGGGTGGATCACCGATCTGAGCGAGTTGAGCCGGTTGAAACCGCTTGCGGCCGACCGCGGGTTCCGCGATGCCTGCAACAAGGCCAAGCGCGAGGCCAAGTCGCGGCTCGCCGATTGGCTCCAATCGACGCTCGGAACGGCGGTCGATCCGGACTCCGTTTTCGATTGCCAAGTGAAGCGGATCCACGAATACAAGCGGCAGTTGCTCAATGCGCTGCGGATCGTCGTGTTGTACAACCGCTTGCGCGACAATCCAGACCTTCGGATGCCGCCGCGAACGTTCTTCTTCGCCGGCAAGGCGGCCCCGGCCTACCGGCTTGCCAAGCTCATCATCAAGTTCATCAATAATCTGGCCGGCACCCTCGACGGCGATCCAGCGGTGCGTGGCCGGCTCAAGGTGGTGTTCCTGCCCGAATACTGCGCTACGCTTGCCGAACGGCTGATCCCTGCCAGCGACGTCTCGAATCAGATCTCGACTGCCGGCTACGAAGCGAGCGGCACGAGCAACATGAAGTTCATGATGAACGGTGCGTTGACGGTCGGCACGCGCGACGGCGCGACCATAGAAATGGCGCAAGAAGCTGGTGAAGAGAACTTCTTCTTGTTCGGTCTGACCGCCGAACAGGTGGCCGGTAGCCGCGGCTGGTACAACCCTCACTGGCACTATGAGCATGAACCGGAAACCCGCGCGGCATTGGACCTGATCTTCTCCGACCACTTCAGCCGCTACGAACCGGGCATATTCAGCCCCTTGCGGGAGACGCTCCTGACGGGCGGCGACTATTACATGCATCTGGCGGACCTCAACGCTTACCTGGAGGCGGACAAACGCCTGATCGAGCTGTACGCCGACTCGGACGCCTGGTCGCGCAAGGTTATCGCAAACATTGCCGGCTCCGGCAGGTTTTCGAGCGACCGCACGATCGCCGAATATGCATCAGAGATCTGGAACGTTGAGCCTTGCCCGGTGACCCCATAGCCAAGCAGAATCAGCCGAAGTACAAAGCGGGACGTATACTTGCTGACCCGACCCCAGGCCGGAGGATGGAGCGATGACCATTGACCGCAAACAAGTGGTTGGGCTGTTTGTGGACCGCTCGTGCCAGCAATGGATCGTGCGCGACCCGGAGGGCAACTTCTGGATCCTGCCTTCGGTCGAACTACCGTGGGAGGAGCGTCAACCCTATCAACCAACCACCGAGACGGATCTTGAGCCGGTGCCGGGACACTGCAAGGACACGCTGCGACTACCCTTTTGCACAAGTACAGGTGCATCATGACCGCAGAACAGATCCGACTCGACGAGGCACGTGAGCAACAGGCCCCCTGGAAGAAGTGGGGACCGTACCTCAGCGAACGGCAATGGGGCACGGTGCGCGAGGACTATAGCGAGAACGGTGACGCCTGGAATTTCTTCACCCACGATCATGCACGCTCGCGTGCCTACCGCTGGGGCGAGGACGGCATCGCCGGCATCTCCGATGACCGACAACAACTCTGCTTCGCGCTGGCTTTGTGGAACGGCAAGGACACAATTCTCAAGGAGCGGCTCTTCGGATTGACCAACAGCGAGGGCAACCATGGCGAGGACGTCAAGGAGTACTACTTCTACCTCGACAGCACGCCGACGCATTCCTACATGAAGTATTTGTACAAGTACCCGCAGGCGCCCTTTCCCTATGCCGACCTAGTGGAGACGAACCGCCGCCGCAATCGCAACGACATGGAATACGAACTCCTCGACACCGGCGTTTTCAACGAGGACCGATACTTCGACGTCTTCGTTGAGTATGCCAAAGCCGGTCCCGAAGACATCCTGGTGCGAATCACAGCGGCCAACCGGGGACCGGACGCTGCTGACCTGCATCTCCTGCCTACGCTGTGGTTCCGGAACAACTGGTCGTCGTGGATTGCTGAATCGAACCGAGTTGCCGAAAAACCAACCCTCAAGCAGATCAAGACATCGGCAGGCGCGAGTGCGGTCGCGGCCGCGCATCCAGTGCTCGGTGAGTTCGTTCTGTCCTGCGAAGGCGACGTGCCCCTGCTTTTCACCGAAAACGAAACCAACCACGAACGGCTTTTCCCCGGACAGAAGAACGAGAGTCCATACGTCAAGGACGGCATCAACGACTGCGTGGTGCAAGGCAAGCAGGGTGCCGTGAACCCCGACAAGCAGGGCACCAAGGCCGCGGCACACTACCAGGTCAATGTCGGTGCCGGTAAAACCCAAGTGATTCGCCTGCGGCTCTCCAAGACTTCTCCGGACCAAAAGGGCAAACCCTTTGGAAAGCAATTTGATGAAGTCTTCGCTGACAGGCTTCGTGAAGCCAATGAGTTCTACAAGTCAGTCACGCCGCCATCTGTGAGTGAAGACGCGGCCAACGTGATGCGCCAGGCGCTGGCCGGCATGCTCTGGAGCAAGCAGTTCTTCTTCTTCGACGGTGACAGCTGGCTGGACGAGCACCACTCCAACCCCCTCCACTGCGGATATCGCAACTCCCGGAACTCGGAGTGGTTCCACATGCTGAACAAGGACGTCATCTCGATGCCCGACAAGTGGGAGTATCCCTGGTACGCGGCCTGGGACCTGGCCTTCCACACATTGCCGTTGGCGATCGTGGACCCCGACTTCGCCAAGCAGCAGATGGAATTGATGCTCCACGGTGTCTACCTGCATCCCAGCGGCCAGATCCCCGCCTACGAGTGGAACTTCAGCGACGTGAACCCGCCAGTCCATGCCTGGGCTACGCTGTTCCTCCATCGAACGGAGCAAGCCCTGCGCGGTGAGGCCGATGTTGATTTCCTCAAGTCGGCCTTCAACAAGCTGCTGCTGAACTTCACCTGGTGGGCGAACCGCAAGGACCGCTTCGGCAAGAACTTGTTCGAGGGCGGCTTCCTCGGACTGGACAACATCGGCGTATTCGACCGCAGCGCGCCGCTGCCCACCGGGGGCCGCCTGGAACAGGCGGACGGCACAGCTTGGATGGCCCTTTTTAGCCAGAACATGCTGGAACTGGCGGTGGAAATCGCCGCCCACGACCGAACCTACGAGGACATGGTCTTCAAGTTCGTTGAGCACTTCTATTACATCGCCGCGGCCATGAACCAACCTGGAGCCATTGGGATGTGGGACGAGGAGGATGGATTCTACTACGACCTGCTGGTGCTCCCCGACGGCAGCACCACCCGGCTCAAGGTGCGTTCAATGGTGGGGCTGCTGCCTTTGTGCGCCACCACAGTGATCGAGTCGTGGCAGCGAGGTCGCGTCCCACGGGCGATGACTCAAATGTTGGAACGCCTGCGCCGCATGCCCGAACTCCTGAAGGCCATCCACCCTACGGGGCCGGGACATTTCGGCGTTGCCGAGCGAGGGCTCCTGGCCCTGGTCAACCCGGAGCGACTCCGACGAATCCTTACGAAGATGCTCGACGAAAACGAGTTCCTGGGCCCCCACGGCATCCGCGCGCTCTCGAAGTTCCATGCGCAGCATCCCTACGTCTTCCACGTGCAAGGCCAGGAGTACCGGGTGGACTACCTGCCGGCCGAGTCGAACACCGGGATGTTCGGCGGAAACTCCAACTGGCGCGGTCCGGTCTGGATGCCGGTGAACGCCATGATCATCCGCGCCCTATTGCAGTTCTACCTCTACTACGGCGACAACTTCAAGGTCGAATGCCCCACGGGCTCAGGCAAGATGATGAACCTGTTCGAGGTGGCCAAAGAGATTGCCGATCGGCTCACCCGAATCTTCCTGCGCGACGAGCACGGCCGGCGACCGGTTTACGGCGGCACGGAGAAGTTTCAGTCCGACCCGCACTGGCGCGACCACATTCTTTTCTACGAGTACTTCCACGGCGACAACGGCGCTGGGTTGGGAGCGAGCCACCAGACGGGCTGGACGGGGCTGGTTGCCAAATTCATCCAACTCTTCGGCGGCCTGGACGCCAAGCGGTTATTGGAGGCCGGCAAGGAGGCCGCGTTCTTGAAGGGCGCTGCAGATGCCCAGGAGCAATGACATGAAGACGCGGCCCAAGAATCCGGTCATCTACCAGATCAACACTCGCGTCTGGCTGACGGAGATGTCCCGAGAACTGCGCCGACGTGCCACGCTCGACGACATTCCGGATGCCGAGCTGGACCGTCTGGCCGAAATAGGCGTCGATTGGGTTTGGCTGCTGAGCGTCTGGCAGACCGGGACAGCGGGACAGCGCATCTCTTGCAGTAATCCCGAGTGGCGCAAGGAGTTCGAGGAGACACTGCCCGACTTGTGCGAGGACGACATCCCCGGTTCCGGCTTCGCCATCACCGGCTACACGGTGCATTGCAGCCTGGGAGGGGATCCCGCGCTCGCTCGGCTGCGCGAGCGACTCCGCAATCGTGGGCTGCGTCTGATCTTGGACTTCGTTCCCAATCACACGGGACTGGATCACCCGTGGGTCGAAGGCCACCCCGAGTATTACGTCTCCGGAACCGAACTCGATCGCGCTCGGGCACCCAAGAACTATACATGGGTCAACCGCACAGCGGGCGATTTGCTGCTGGCCCACGGGCGCGATCCGTACTTCCCAGGCTGGCCCGACACGCTTCAGCTCAATTATGGCAACCCGGCCACGCAGGACGCCATGATCGGCGAACTGCGAAAGATTGCCGGGCAGTGCGATGGAGTGCGCTGCGACATGGCCATGCTGGTGTTGCCGGACGTCTTTGAGCGGACCTGGGGCATCCGGGCACAGCCGTTTTGGCCGAGGGCCACTCAGTGCGTGCGCGAGCGGTTTCCTGAGTTCTGTTTCATGGCCGAGGTGTACTGGGACCTGGAATGGACGCTCCAACAACAGGGGTTCGATTACACCTACGATAAACGGCTGTACGACCGCCTGCGCGACGGTCATGCCCGTCCGGTTCGCGAGCATCTCTACGCTGGACTAGACTACCAGAACAAGATGGCCCGCTTTCTGGAGAACCATGACGAGACGCGGGCGGCGGCGGCGTTCGCACCTGGAATGCACGAGGCGGCGGCGACGATCACCTTCTTGTCCCCAGGTTTGCGGTTCTTCCACCAGGGACAATTCGAGGGACGTAAGATACGCATTTCGCCTCATCTTTCTCGCGGCCCCTGCGAACCTGTCGCCGCGAGTCTCCAGCAGTTTTTCGATCGGCTGCTGGCCGTGTTGCGCCAGCCAACGGTGCGCGACGGCCAGTGGCAATTGCTCAAGTGTGAGCCTGCCTGGGAAGGCAATTGGACCTGGGACTGCTTCGTCGCCTTCGCCTGGGAAGGCGACCGTGGCGAACGGCTCTTGGTGGCGGTGAACTACGCCCCTAATCAAAGCCAGTGTTACGTTCGGCTCCCCTTCGCGGAGTTGGCTGGCAGGCAGTGGCAGCTACGGGACCAGATGAGTTCCGCCACCTACGACCGCAGTGGCGACGAACTCCAATCGCGTGGCCTGTTCCTGGACATGTCGCCATGGCAAACCGCGGTCTACTCCACACAGGCGCTCCCATGATGTGGTCCTTTGCTTACCATGCCTGTAGGTTCGTTCCTTGGCTGAGGAACTGAGATTCCCATGACGAATACCATCGATGCCGGCAGCAGCTTCCCTCTCGGCGCAACCCTGAATGACGAGGGGGTGAACTTCTCCCTATACTCGAAGACTGCCTCCGCAATCGAGCTGCTCTTCTTCGACTCGGTCGATGACGCGCGCCCCTCGCGCGTGATTCCCTTGGACCGCCAGCGCCACCGAACTTACCACTATTGGCATGTGTTCGTCCCGCAAGTCAGTTCTGGGCAACTCTACGGCTATCGGGTCCACGGGCCGTTCGACCCGTCCCGTGGTTTCAGGTTCGATCCGCAGAGGCTGCTATTGGATCCTTACGGCCGCGCCGTGGCTGTGCCCGGGAACTACGATCGACACGCAGCTTCTAGACCCGGGGACAACACGGCTCAGGCGATGAAAAGTGTTGTCACGGCCTTAAGTGGGTACGATTGGGAAGGGGACCGGCCGCTGCGCCACCCTTACGCAAGGACGGTGATCTATGAGATGCACCTAGCCGGCTTCACTCGGCATCCCAATTCCGGAGTTCCGTCGTGCAAGCGCGGCACTTATGCAGGGCTGATCGAGAAGATCCCCTACTTGCAGGATCTCGGGATTACCGCCGTCGAACTGCTGCCTGTCTTTCAGTTCGATCCGCAGGACTGCCCACCAGGGCGGGTCAACTACTGGGGCTACTGCCCTGTATCGTTCTTCGCCCCGCACGTCGCCTATAGCTCGCGACAAGACCCGTTGGCTGCTGTCGACGAGTTTCGCGACATGGTGAAGGCCCTGCACCGAGCGGGAATCGAAGTCATCCTCGACGTCGTATACAACCACACGGCTGAGGGCAACCACGAAGGACCAACCTTCTGTTTTCGGGGGCTGGAGAACTCCGCATACTACATCCTGGAGCCTGACCGCGCGAACTACTGCAACTACACTGGCACCGGAAATACCCTGAATGCCAACCACCCGGTGGTCCGAAGGCTGATCGTCGATAGCCTACGGTATTGGGTGGTGGAGATGCACGTGGACGGTTTCCGTTTTGACCTTGCCTCGATCCTTTCACGCGACGAATCGGGCCGGCCCTTGGCCAATCCTCCCGTCCTCTGGGACATCGAATCGGATCCCACCCTCGCCGGGACGAAGTTCATCGCCGAAGCATGGGACGCGGGCGGGCTGTACCAGGTGGGCAGCTTTGTGGGCGACGCATGGCGCGAATGGAACGGCAAGTTCCGCGATGATGTCCGCAGGTTTGTACGGGGCGACGAAGGTATGGTATCCGCCCTGGCGACGCGACTGTTGGCCAGTCCTGATCTCTATGCCCACAAGGAGCGAGAGCCGGAGCAGAGCATCAACTTCGTCACCTGCCATGACGGCTTCACACTCAACGACCTGGTGTCGTACAACGAGAAGCACAACGAGGCTAATGGCGAGCAGAACTGCGATGGCGCCAACGACAACTACAGTTGGAACTGCGGAGCGGAAGGCCCAACCACCGACCGCGAAGTCGAGCGTCTCCGTGAGCGCCAGATCAAGAACTTGCTGGTTTTGAATATGCTGGCAATAGGCACTCCCATGCTGCTGGCTGGCGACGAGGTTCGGCGGACACAGCAAGGCAACAACAACGCTTATTGTCAGGATAATGAGTTGAGTTGGTTTGATTGGTCCCTGGTGGACAAACACGCGGGGCTGCGGCGGTTCGTGAAGCTGCTCGTGGCCTGCCGCCTGGATCCCAACCGGGACACCGCGGACCACGGCACGACACTCGCGGAGTTTCTTGGCCACGCGCGGCTACACTGGCACGGCGTAAAGCGCGACGATCCGGATTGGGGGCCTCAATCCCACAGCCTCGCAGCCACCGCTAGGGCCCCCCGCCTGGGGGTGAGCCTGCATTGGATGATCAACTCGTATTGGGAGCCGCTAAGCTTCGATCTGCCGCCGGTGCCCGAAGGGTGCCAAGGTCCGTGGCGCCAATGGGTCGACACGGCCCGTGAATCGCCGGAAGACATTTGTGAGTGGCGATGCGGACCGCCGGTAGCCGGTGCCCACTACAACGTCCAGGCGAGATCCTCGGTCATCCTGATTCTTCAAGAAACACAACGGCGCTAGCAGGTAAAGCCATGAAAGAACCCAATTTGGAGCAGAAGGCCAGATCCAAGATGAAACGCAAGCAGTACGACAGAGAACTGCGCAAGCTCCAAACCGAGCTTTGCCATCTGCAGGAATGGGTGAAGGTTAAGGGATTGCGAGTGATCGTGATCTTCGAGGGTCGCGACGCAGCGGGTAAGGGAGGCACGATCAAGGCAATCACCGAACGGGTCAGCCCGCGTGTCTTCCGGCTCGTCGCGCTACCGGCCCCTTCCGACCGTGAGAAGACGCAGATGTATTTGCAGCGTTACATGCCGTATTTCCCGGCCGCGGGCGAAGTCGTGATCTTTGACCGCAGTTGGTACAACCGCGCCGGCGTGGAGCGCGTAATGGGCTTCTGCACCGAGGAAGAGTATCGGCGTTTCCTAGAGAACTGCCCCGTTGCCGAAAAGTACATTGTCGATGGCGGGATTATCCTCGTCAAATTCTGGCTCGAAGTTGGCAAGAAAGAACAGCAACGGCGGTTCGAAGCCCGCATCGAAGATCCGATGCGTCAATGGAAGCTCAGCCCGATGGACATCGAGTCGTGGACCCGTTGGTACGACTATTCTCGCGCCCGAGACATGATGCTCGATGCCACCGACACCGAGCACGCTCCGTGGTACATCGTCCGTTCGGACGACAAGCGGCGGGCCCGCCTAAACTGCATCGCGCATCTTCTGAGCCTGATACCCTACGAAGAATTGCCGCGCAAGAAGGTGAAGTTGCCCAAGCGGTCGAAGAAAGGCAAGTACGATGATCAGGCCACCCTTGAGGGCAGGAAGTTCGTGCCGGAGAAATACTAGGGTCGCTTATCGGACTTGGGACAACTTGGCACGCAACGCAAGCTGTCCGCCGGGGGCCAACAAAGATTGGGCAGCGGCTTGCGGCAGTAGTCGTCGCACGATCCGCAGCGAGACAAGCACGTCACGCAAGGAAACGGCTTGCGGCAATAGTCGTCAGGCGTCGGGCA
>JANLFZ010000017.1:22706-25279 GCA_024653385.1 Thermoguttaceae bacterium
AAACGGTTTCCGGCAGTAGTCGTCCGGACAACGGGCGATAGGTGGCGGATAGCAGCAGCGCGGCGGAGCGCAACAACGCGGCCTACTCGTCGCGAGTTCGTCGCCCAACGACGCCGAGACGCACAACAGCGCAAGAGCTATGCCAACAATCAGCGGACAACCCTTCATGGCGTCATCTCGAACAAACAGTCGCGTGCGCGGGGAGAAAAATGGGGGTGCTCGTTGGCCGATCTTAGCGGCTGGGACCTTGCTTGCCGGGCGGGGTGGGGAGGGGCGCCGGCAGCATCTCCGCGGGCTCCGGCGGCTTCGGACGCCCATCGGGCTCTGTCAGGAAGGGCGACGGACCTGCGGAGGCAATCTCGCCTTGCGGCAGCAATCGCATTTCCCAACCCCCACCAAGAGCCCGGTACAGTTCAATCAGACTCTGGGCGATCTGGCCGCGGGCCGCTGCCGCCAGATCCTGCATCTGCGCCACCTGAGACTCGGCGATGAATACGGGCGTGAAGTCCACGGTGCCTTCGTTGTACTGCTTGACGGTAATGGCTCTCGCATTCTCGGCGGCTTGCGCCGACGCGTCCAGATATTTCGAGCGTCTGTGGTTCGTCAGCAGCTTCACGATCCCGTCCTCCGCCTCTCTGGCAGCCTCCAACACCTTCTGCTGGTACGCGTAGGCCGCCTGCTGGAACCTTGCATCCTGCGCTCGGACATTGTTGACGATGCGTCCATAGTTGAGCACATCCCACCGGAACGCGGGGCCAATTCCGCCAAACGTGCTGCGATTCCCGTCGAAAAGGTCGCCAAAATCGGCGGCAGCCCAGCCAAAGGTGCCGTTGATCGAAATGTGTGGGTAGAGATCGGATTGCGCGATCCCAATCCGTGCGCTTTGGGCTGCTACCTCCCGCTCGGCCCTGCGGATATCCGGGCGACGGCGAATCAGGTCCGCCGGGATACCAACTGCCACTTGTGGCGGCGTCTGCGGGATTGGCGATTCCCCCAACCTCCCAGCCAAGTCCTGGGGTGGAAGACCCAAGAGAATGCACAGCCGGTTATTCGCCACACGCTGGCCCGCCTCAAACTCGGGAACCAGAGACCGGGTCTGCTCCACGATGGTGCGGGCTTGTTCCACGTCCCGCTTCGTGGCCTTGCCGTTCTCAAACCTCTCTTCAGCAATCTTCAGTGCGTTCTCCTGTGCGATGACGTTCTTGGCCGCGTAGCTGCGCCGCTCCTGGAAAGTCCGCATTTCCACATAACTCGAAGCCACCTCCGCCAGCAACAGAACCAGCACCTCGTCGTAATTCTCGATCGAAGCGTCGAGTTCCGCATCCGCGACTTCCACGGCACGGCGAAAACGCCCCCAGAAATCAAGCTCCCACGCCGCGTTCATCCCGACGTCCCAGTTGCTGAACCAGAGTTCTGCGGGAGCATTTGCCACATTGGCCGAGAGCTTGTTCCGGGAATAGCTGCCTGCGGCCTCCTGCAATTGAGGGAACAACTCGCCCACCGCGATCTGCCGCCGATAGCGTGCTTCCAGAATCCTCATGCCCGCCACGCGCAGATTGATGTTCCGACGAGATGCGGCCTGGACCAGATCGTCGAGCGCCGGGTCGCGAAACACGGTCCACCACACCGCCAGATCGGCCGGCACACTCTGGATGTTTGGATCCCGGTAATCGATCCATTCGGAGGCGAGGGGTACGGCCGGTTTGCAGTAGTTCGGCCCCACCTTGAACCCGTTGTGGACCCATTGGTTGAGCCCGCAACCGCTGAAGGCAAACAGAGCGAGTACTGCCGCCAGGTGCAAAGTCCGCAGTCGGCAGGAGGGCCCGGCCGGGCATCCATCTGTCCTACCTCCCCCGGGAGGAGGGATACCAGCCAGCTTCTTCTGCCGGTTTTGCGCGGTCATCTTGGCATCTCTGGAGTAATCGGTGTAAGTGAAGAATCCGATACATTTTCTATGATCGGCATGGACCGCCAGTGCCCTCAAGGGGCCGCCGGTCCGCCGGAAAAGTCCGCCCAAAGCGAAATGCCCGTGCTATCTTGCCCCACCCCGCGACGAGCGGCTTTGAAGAACCAGGGGTCGCGAAGGTCGAAAGCTGCAGAGGGACGCTGTCCTGACCAGCTCCGTCGCTTCGTTCGCGCCGGCCTTGAGGAGACAACCTGCAATGACGGCGCGTGTTCTCATTCGTCAATGCCAGACGCCACCGAGACGGCTTGAAGGGGAGCACAAATGGCTAGGAATTCGGGTATGCCGACAACATTCGAGAGCTTCTGTCACCGCTGGCGATTCGCCATCGTGCTCTTGGCCTCGCTGTTGCTTGCGGCCGTACAACCGCTTACCTCGGGCATGTTCGATGAACGAGACTCTTTCGACGTCTTCTTCTCGCTCCTGATCGGTGCGGTGCTTCTGTTGATATTTGAGGAAAGAGAACATCGACGAGTTGCATTCTTGCTCGGCCTGACCGCGGTTCTTGGAGTTTGGGCGAGCCACTGGTTTGGCGGCGTGGCCCGCCACGTGCTGCTCGTCGGAGCACACCTGATTGCGGTGTGCTTCTTCGCGTTCGCCTTGTACGGGA
>JANLFZ010000189.1:0-8043 GCA_024653385.1 Thermoguttaceae bacterium
GTACATGTCGCGAATCAGTTGCTGGAAACCAGCCAGGGTAATCGTTGGATGGCCGCCGCGCCGTGGTCCATCCGAAGGGGAAATCGGCTCATCGGTCACGTGGGTCGCTTTCGTTCAAAGTCTCCAACAACCGCCGCGCCTCGCGATGGTCGCCATGGCGCCGGAGTAGTTCTTCGAGCACTTGGCGCGCCTCGGCCCGCCTGCCCGCCCGCGCCAAGGCATCGGCTAGGGCGTACCGCGAATCGAAATCCTCGGGGGCAAGCTCGATGGTCGCTTCGTATTCCTCGATCGCCCGCCCGTACTCCCGCGACGCCACCAGGGCGTCGCCCAGCGCGCGGTGTATCTCCGCATCTGTTACGTCAATCCCGAGGGCCTGGTTCGCCCAATGCCGGATCGCGTCGTGATCTCGTCGAGCCTGGGCCAGCTCGACGAGCTTCTTCCGGACCGAAAAGTCGTCGGGATCAGCTTCCGCGAGGGGGACAAGTACCTCCCAGAGACGGGCGTCGTCCTTGGCCAGGAGGTACACGCGGGCGAGCGACCGGGTCCAACGGAGATTCCGCGGTTCCCGCATGGCCCCCAGCCGGTACAGATCCGCCGCGGCGCTGTGCTCGTTGGCCTTTAACCTCAAACCTGCCAAGAGGTTAAGTACCTTCAAGTCGGGCTGGGCACGGTCCAGCAGTCCCTCCAAGAGCCCGATCGCTTCGCGCGACCGATTCTCGCGCACCAGGACCCGGGCGACCACACATGCCGCCACCGGGTGCCGCGGCTGGGATTTGAGCACACGCCGGGCCAAGTCGCCAGCTTGTTGGACATCCCCTCGACGTAGGTATTCCTCGGCCAGCCTGGCCGCGAGGTCGAGATCGTCCGGGCGCTGCCGCTGGCGCGCCACCAACTCGGCGAACTGCGTGGGAGTCAGGGCCGTCTCCGCCGCAGAATCGCCCGCTGTCACATGGCGAAGGTGCTCCCGATATCCCCGTTCGAATTCCTCGATGGGTACGCCCAGAGTGCGCCGGATCGTTTCCGGCGTGGAGAGGTTCTCGGCATAGCACGCCAGCAGCTTGGGCAAGACCTCGGGCCCACGACGCTGGATCATGTATTCGACGTACAGCTCGGCCTGGCAATAGCCCAGTTGCCAGTCGTCGCTGGACTGCGGCCGAGTGAAGGCGAAGTTCAGCGTCTGGAGATCGAAGAGCTTGCCTTGCGCCACCCGCTTGGCGAGCAACTCGTTCCACTCCTGCGGTCGCGGATGGCCCTCGCACCAGACCGCCAGCCCTTCGGCCAGCCAGTGGGGCATGTTGAAACCGGTCTGTTGGAGCGTCACGACGTGGACCAATTCGTGCTTGACCACCCGGGCCCAGTTGAACCGCGAGGGCTTGCCCGAGTCGTTCGGCGAGGTCATCCCCACGATATGGCCGGTGCTGGCGGCGACCGGCCCCAAGTACGGCAGCCCGATCATCCGGGTGCTGAACCACTCGTGCCCGGTTGCGCCCTTGGCTTGACCGAAGACCTCGATCAAGGGCTTCTGCGCCGGCCGGTAGCCGAACTGGGCGCACAACTCGGGGTACACGCGATCGACATGCCGGGCAACGTAGCGCGCCAAGAGCTTGTCGTGTTTCGGATCGAAGCGGATCGCGGCCTGGGTCGATTCGTGGGTCTCGTAGCCCTCCAAGAGATCGAGGACCTCGAGGCTGTTCCTCACCCGGACGTTGAAGGGGTCGATGTCGAACGCCTGCCGGAGGATCGCGCGCGCCTCGGCCTCGCGCCCGGCCCGAAGCGCGATCATGCCCGATCGGGCCTTGGGGGCGACGAGTTGCGGCATGACCCGGGCCGCCTCCTGGTAGAAGCGCTCGGCCTCGACCAGCCGGTGTCGCTCCTCCAGCCACGAGGCCAGTGCCATGTAGAACTCGCCCGGATGCGGGTTCCGCGCGGTCACTTCGGCCACGAGCTTGGCCAGACGCGAGTCCTTCCCCGGCGTGGCAGCACCGTCGGCCAAGGCATAACACGCCGCCAGCCGGCCGAGCGTCCCTTCGGCGACCGGATGGAGCGGCAGGGCCTTGGTGCGCAACAACTCGGCCGCGCCGTCGGGCTCGAAGTTCGCCCAGGCCAGATCGGCCTTCAAGAGCCATGCGTCGAGAAGTCGCGGGTTGATCTCCAAGGCCCGGCGGAGCGACGCCTCGGCCTGCTCCAAGTCGCGGTGCTCCAAGGCCAGGCGCGCCATGGCCGCGTGGACCTCCGCCGCGTGCGGATTCAACGCAAGCGCCGCCTGGTACTTTTGCGTTGCGTCGGCCCGGTTGAACTTCTCGGCAAAGAGCCTGCCAGCCTCGTACATCGCGGGCCAGTACGCGGGCTCGGACTTCAGGGCGTCGGGCAGGACCTCGTTGACGATCCGCGAGAACTGGTCGCTCAGGCGGTTCCACCGCGCGAACTGCGCGGCGGCCAGGCCGATCCAGCGGAGCGACTCGGGGTCGGTCACGTCGTGGCTGTTGTAGTACTCGACGAGCCACCGATAGCCGCGCTCGGCCTCGGGCAACCTTCCCGCAGTGCGGTGCAGCTCGGCCAGAATCCATCGGGCCAGCAACTGGTCGCCTTGGGCGCGGATCGCCGCATGGGCGTGCGCTTGCGCGGTTCGGTAGTCGCCCCGCTCGAACGCCAGCCGGGCCAGCTCGGCCTGCGCGTCGGGATGATCGCCGGCCGACCGGAGAGCTTGGATCGCTTCGCCGTCCTTTCCGACGGCCGCAAGCGACCGGGCCAATCCGACGGCCGCGGCCGGGTCCTTGGCCGCCGTGCGCTGGTAGATCTCGCGGGCCTCGCCGTACCTGCCCGACAGGAGAAGACTTCGGGCTGCGGACAGGTCATCCTCCGCCCCGAAGGCGACGGCCAGGAGCATGCAGTGCACCGCGACGAAACGCACAAGGAACCAGGGCACCGGCGTCTCCCCAAGAACGCCCATGTGTGGATTCTAACGCCGATCGAGCGACGCGAGGAGTGGAGGGTACGCCCGCGCCAGGGCTACCCCAAGAGCCACCCGACGACCTCGACCAGGCCGTCGTCGTCGTGGGTGGGGGCGACGCGGTCGGCCGCGGCCTTGACCTGGGGCAGGGCATTGCCCATCGCCACCCCGAGGCCCGCCGCGCGGATCATCGCGATGTCGTTCACATCGTCGCCCACGGCGCAGATCTCGGCCACCGAGATCCCCCAACTCTCGGCCAGGCGCCGGATGGCCGACCATTTCGTCACCCCGCCGGGCGCCATTTCGCAGAAGAAGCCGCCGTATTTCGGGCTGCGCAGCACGTGGGTCGAAATCCGATCGCCCAACTCGGCGTGCAAGGCCCGCTCCAGGTCGAGCATCTGGTCGCGTGTACCCATCGCAAAGCCCGCGAAGACGTCGGGAGGCGGGCATGCGACCAGGTCGGCCCACACCCGGGCGCAGTCGGCGTTGTTGGTCAGGTACTCGCCCAGCTCGGGGTTTCGGGTGTCGAGGGTCGTGAGGTAGAAATCGAAGCCCTGCGTGTACGTGTCGCCGTAGAGCACCGGCTCGAAGCCGCAGGCCACGACGAGGTCGAGCATCCGTCGCAGGACGCCAGGATCGAACTCGGCTCGATAAAGGGTGCGGTGGTCGCGCGGGTGTTTGACCAGCGCGCCGGTGGCGGTCACCAGCGGAACATCAATGCCCAAGGGCTCGACCAGGTGCAAGGTGCGGCTGTAGCGGCGTCCGGTGGCCAGTACGACCTGAATGCCGGCCTTGCCCGCACGCACCAGGGCCTCGCGCGTCGCGGCCGTCAGCTCGTCCTGGCTATTGACCAGCGTCCCGTCGATGTCGATGGCCAGAAGTCGGTAGCGAGGCATGGAGCAGGGCGAATGACGAATGACGAATGACGAATCACGAATGACGAATGACGAATGACGAATGACGAATGACGAATGACGAATGATGCTTGGGGCCTACGAACCCGGCGGACGTGCCCCTGGCATCGCCGCCCGCTGTGCTGCCGAGCGGCTTTGTTCTTTCTCGAGGTACGCGCGGCCCTGCCGGATACCGATATGGTCCCAGGGAAGCCGAGCGTCCAACGCGTAGGGCTGGTGGAGGATGGCCTCGACGTCGATCCCCGCCTCGGCCAGCGCGTTCCACCAGCGAGCCGGCCGGGCGTGCTCGGTCCACGAGTCGAGGCGCGCGCCGGCCTCCCACGCCCGCTCGATCGCCTCGCCCACGCGGCGGTCGCCTCGGGCCAACACGCCCTCGAGGAGGCTCATTTCGACGTCGTGGCACTTCACCTCGATGCTCCGCCACGTGCGCCGCGCGCGTAGGCGCTGGTGGGCCGCGCGCAGGTACTCGCGCGTCTGCATGGCGTTCCACTGGTATGGCGTGTGCGGCTTGGGCACGAAGTTCGACACGTTCACGACCACGGTCACGGGCCGGCCCCGGACCTCCTTGCCCATGCGCGCGATGGTCTCGGCCATGTCGATCATGCCGTCGAGGTCTTCGGGACGCTCGCCCGGCAAGCCGCACATGAAGTACAGCTTCACCCGGTGGAACCCGTTCTCGAACGCCTTCCGGCAGCCCGCGAACAAGTCGTCGTTCTTGATCGGCTTGCCGATCTGCTGGCGCATGTCGTCCAGGGCGACCTCCGGGGCGAGCGTCAGACCCGAATGCCGGTCGGTATTCAACAGGTCGGCCAGAGTGCGCCACTGCTCGTTGATGCGCAGGCTGGGCACCGAGACCGCCACGTTGAGCGGCCGGAACGTCTCTTGCATGCGGCGCATCAGCTCGTCGAACTGGGGATAGTCGCTCGTCGACAGCGCCAAGAGCGAGATCTCCTCGTAGCCCGTGTTGCGGTACGAATCGATCGCCGCCCGGACGATCGTCTCCACCTCGCGGAACCGCAACGGACGCTTGATCGTCGTGCTCTGGCAGAAGCGGCACCGCCACGGGCAGCCCCGCATGATCTCGATGGCGATCCGGTCCTGCACGCACGCCACGTTCGGTACGATCGGGGCGGTCGGCAGCGGCACGGCGTCGAGATCGTCGACCACGGCCGGCTGGACGACCTCGGGCACGCCATCGAAGAGCGGGCGCACGCCCGCCGGCCGGCCATCCCGCTCGACCGGCTCGTAGCATCGCGGCACATAGACGAAGGGGAACTTGCGGGCCAGGGCCGTCAACCACTCGCGACGGAGGGACGAACCGTCGGGCACGAATCGCGCGGCCTGAGCCGCCGCGCTCGGCGCCCGGCCTTCCGGATCGGCGGAGCACGCCGGGCCCGGTACCGCGGCTCGTTTCAACCGAAGCCACGCGTCGCACACGGCCGGCAGGGCCTCCTCGCCGTCGCCCACGACGAACAGGTCGATGAACCGGGCCATCGGCTCGGGATTGTGGGCGCACGGGCCGCCGGCGATCACCAGCGGATGTTCGAGCGTCCGGTCGACCGCGCGGCGAGGGATGCCGCCCAGATCGAGGATCGTCAGCACGTTGGCATAGCCCAGGTCGTACTGAAGCGTGAAACCGACGACGTCGAACTCGACCAGGGGAGTAAAGGTCTCCAGACTGTACAGCGGCAGGCGCAGGCGGCGCAGCTCCGCCTCGAAATCCGGCCACGGCGCGAACACCCGTTCACAAGCCCAGTCGTCACGGCGGTTCATCGCGTGATAGAGCACCTGGAGCCCGTGGTGGCTCATGCCGATCGTGTACGTGTCGGGGAACGCCAGGCAGAGCTTGCCCCGCACCGCGCGGTGGTCCTTGAGGACCGCATTCAGCTCCCCCCCCACGTACTGCGCGGGGGTCTGCACGCGCGGGAGCACGCACTTTACGATCTGGTCCTTGAGCGATTGGTTGAGCACGCAGCCGACTCCCCGAAACACCCGAGACGCCTATTATACCGATTGCGCGAGGGCGTCGCACGGGCAAGCCGCGTCAGCGAAGGCGGTAGCCAGCCCTCGCTGGCGCGTCGGGTTGGTATGCGTCGTGTCTTCGCCATGCTGGCGACAAGCTAAGTTTGCAGAGGGCACACGGCGGCCACTGGACGATCCCTATGCCCTGGCTCGACGAAACCCTCGACCGACTCGCCGACAAGCCCGTCTGCGGATATCGGCCCGGGGCCCCCCCGGCCGTCGAACCTACGGCGCTGGCCGCGATGGCGCTGGCGGCGCATCGACGCATGTCGCCCGCCGGCCAGGCGCTGGGCTGGCTCGCCGAAATCCAGTCCAGCGACGGAAGCCTCGGCATCGATGCGGCGCATCGCACTCCGAAGTGGCCCACGGGTTGGGGCGTTCTAGCGTGGAGCGTCATCGACGCGGCTGCGCAGCCGAGCCCTTCGCCGTGGCACGCCCAGGCCGCGCGCGGCGTCGCATGGCTGCTAGCGACCGAGGGAAAGCGGGAGCAGGCCGCGCCCCTGTTGGGCCACGATGTCGACCTAGTCGGATGGCCCTGGGTCGAGGGAACGCACTCGTGGCTTGAGCCCACCGCCATCGCCCTCTTGGCGCTGAAGGCCGCCGGTCTTGGGGACCATGCCCGATGCCGCGAGGCCGTGCGCCTGATCGTCGACCGCATGCTTCCCTCGGGCGGATGGAACTACGGAAACACGATGGTCCTCGGGAACGTGACGCAACCGAACGTGCAATCGACCGGCTTGGCGCTGGCGGCGCTTGTCGGCGAGGCCATCGAACCGGCACGTCTCCGGCCGTCGATCGAGTGGCTTCGCCGGACGCTGTCGCCATCGACAACGACGATTTCGTTGGGCTACGCCGTGTTGGGGCTTGCCGGCCACGCCGCCTCGCCCGACGAGGCCTCTCAATGGCTGGCGGCGGCCTACCATCGCACACTCCAGCGCGGCGCCTCGCCCTATGCGCTTGCCGTCGCGGCCCTGGCGGCACTTGGCGCGGCCTGCCCTTGGTATCGCCGCGACCACCGTCCCCCGGTTACCCGACATGGCACCAAGGCCGAACCCTGTTCTTGCACGCCTGCCGCACGGGAGGTTGCCCATGGCTGACGAACCCGAACGCATCGTTTCCGGCAGCCAGGCGTGCCCGAGACGGCTGAACCGGCGCACGTTACTTCTTGGCGCGGGGGCGGCAGGGGCGGCGGCCGTTGGCTCTACGGTCCTTTATGCCGGGTGGCAAAGCCCGGCACCGGTCTTCGTCGCGCGAAACCAACGCTACGACGGCGACCTGGTGCGCACGCTTCGCGACGGTCTCGTGGCCGTGGGGCTCGATCCGCAATGGGTGCGCGGCAAGCGGGTGCTCTTGAAGCCGAATCTGGTCGAGCCGTCGCGGGCCTGGCCGCACCGGACCACCCATCCCGCCGTCGTCGCCGCCGCCGCGGAGGTGTTTCACGCGTGGGGCGCGCAGGTGATGGCGGGCGAAGGGCCGGGCCATGTGCGCGACACCGAATGGGCATTGGTCGAGTCCGGCGTGCAGGACGTCCTCGACGCGGCCCGGGTGCCGTTCTGCGACTTCAATTACGAATGCGCTCTGGCCGTGCCTAATGGCGGCCGCACCAGCACACTCAGGGAACTCTACTTCCCCGAGTCCGTCTTGCAGGCCGATTTGATCGTCTCCCTGCCCAAGCTCAAGACGCACCATTGGACGGGCATGACGGCCTCGATGAAGAACCTCTACGGCGTACTGCCCGGCACCATCTACGGCTGGCCGAAAAACGTCTTGCACTACGCCGGCATTGCGCGCGCGGTGTTCGACATCAACGCGTCGTTGCCGCCGGTCATCGCCGTGGTCGATGCGATCGTGTGCATGGAAGGCGACGGGCCGATCCTGGGCACGCCGAAACCGATGGGTTTGCTCGCCATCGGAAGGACTCCCACCGCGGTCGATGCCACCTGTGCGCGGATCATGGGCCTCGAGCCCCACCGTATCGGCTACTTGGCCCTGGCCGCCGGCCGGCTCGGGCCGGTCGCCGAATCGAAGATCCCCCAACGCGGCGAGCGGTGGCAAGACCTCGTGGAACCGTTCGACATCCTCGACGTGCCTCACCTCCGTGGCCTCCGGGCATGAAAGGCCACGTATCCCCCGGTCCGCCGTCGGCGCCGTGGTTGC
>JANLFZ010000189.1:8053-10961 GCA_024653385.1 Thermoguttaceae bacterium
GACGGTTCCACGACCACCCTCATGGACAGCGACTTGCCCGTCTGCCAGAATCGGCGTGGTTCACGCGCCGAAAGGAGGGCTCCGCGATGCCGCGTCGAGGTTTGTTTCCGACCGATGCCTTTGTGCGCCGACCAGTAGTGCTTTGTGCTGCTTGGGTTATCGCAGTGGTCGTCGTCTTGGAGGGGGTGTTGTTGGCTGGCGAACCAACGGGCCCGGGTGCGTCGCACCCCGCGAATTCGCCTGCGGGCACCCCTCCCTTTGCGATCCGCGAGCTGTATGCCCCCGGGCATTTCGGCAACAGTTACGAGGTGCTGGGCGAGCACGAGATGCGGGCCGTGCTGGCGGAGGCCGTTTATTGGGGCTTTAACCGCTACGGCGATTGGTTCGACATGGAAGATTGCTCCGACCCGTTCGCCGAGAAGCAACTGGTGCTCTTGAGCCACGCCCTGTGGGAGCGGAAGAAGGCCCATTTCCGCTCGGCCCAGGCGCTGGGGCTGGCGTGCGACTTGATCATCACGCCGAACCACGTGTACGTCGACCAGTGCGCGCCGTCGCTCTTGGCGAAGAAGGGAGGCCGGGTGTTCGGGCAGCTTATTTGTCCTTCGAAGCCTGAGGCCCGAGCCGTGATTCTTCGCAACTACGAGAACTTGTTTGCCGATCTGGCCCGCGCGGGGGTGCGCCTGGCGGCCTTGTGCCCTTGCCCTTACGATTTCGGCGGCTGCAACTGCGACGCGTGCAAGCCGTGGATCCTTACTTACGCCCGGCTCGTGCGCGAGATCCATGCCCTGGCCGAGCGGTCGCATCCCGGCATCGAGATGCGGATGATCGGCTGGTGGTGGACCGAGGAAGAGCACCGCCAGCTTGCCGAGTGGGTCGACCGCGAGTCGCCCGGCTGGATCCAGAGCCTGTTCCTGCACATCCCCTATGGCAAGACCGGCGTGGCCAACGTGCCGCTTCCCAAGGGGTGCCGGCGCCAGGCGTTCGTCCACATCGGCTACGCCGACCTGGCCAGCCCGCGCGACATCTACGGGCACCTCGGCCCCGTGATCGCCGCCGAGCGTCTGCCGCGTACCCTGGCCGATCTGGCCGGCGCGAACGTGACGGGCCTGATGGCCTACTCGGAGGGCGTGTTCGACGACGTGAATAAGGCCCTTTTGGCCGGCCTCGGCTCGGGCAAGTTCCGCGCGGCCGACGAGGTGCTTTCGACCTATGCCCAGCGGTATTTCGGGGCCGATGTCCAGACAGCGCGGGCCTGGGCAGCATGGCTCAAGACGTGGGGCCGGCCGTTCGACGTCGCACCGGCCGACTCGGCCCGCCAATTGGCCGATCTGCTCAAGAAGACCGGGCCGCCGCAAGACCACTGGCGGCGCCGGCAGTGGGAGCTGAAGCTCGAGTTGTTCCGGCTCCACGCAGCCATCGCGCAGGGCAAGGAATGGACGCCAAATCGCTTGCAGCTTGCCGACCAGTTTTGGGCGGTGCAGGAGCAGATTCACCGCGGCTTGTGGGGCTTGGCCCCCCAGCGCCACATCTTCGACCGCCGCTTCACGCCCGTGCCGTGGTACGCCGCGTGGGCCAAGGCCATGTCGCAGCGGGCCGGGCAACTGGGCAAGGAGCAATAGGCGGGCAAAGCCCCCACCAGCGAACTTGACACCGGCGGTAGCGCTGGGTAGCGTACAGCGAATCCCGCGCCCCCGATCGAGGAACGAGGACGATGCCCGGAACCCATCCCGTTGCCACCCAACCTGCCGCTTCCCACGCCACGCCCGACGGCCGCGACGCCACGCGATTGCGCGACCTCTCGGCCACCCAATGGAAGTCGGGCATTGCCGCTTGGCTCGGGTGGCTGTTCGACGGGCTCGACATGCACCTCTACACGATCGTCGCCCTCCCCTTCGTCGCCCAGTTGATGCTGCTTCCCGAAAACAGCGGCGAGGTGGCCTCGAAAGCATCGATCATTCAGGCCTCGTTTCTCGTGGGCTGGGCCTTGGGCGGGGGGTTCTTCGGCCGCATCGGCGACCGCCTGGGAAGGGCCCGGGCCTTGATGCTGACGATCCTCACCTACGCCCTGTTCACCGGGCTGTCGTTTTTCGCCCAGACATGGTGGCACCTCTTGATCTGCCGTTTTCTGGCGGCCCTGGGGATCGGCGGCGAATGGGCCGTCGGGGCCGCCCTCTTGTCGGAGACTTGGCCCCGCAAGTGGCGCCCGTGGATCGCGGCCACGCTCCAGTCGGCCGTGAACATCGGCGTCTTGTTGGCGATGGCCGCCGCGTGGATCCTGTCGCTGATCCACTGGAGCGACCCGTATTACACCCATCGCATCGTGTTCCTCGTGGGACTGTTGCCGGCGCTCCTCGTGCTGTGGATCCGCCGCGCCGTGCCCGAGCCGGAGGAGTGGCACGCCGCCAAGCAGCAGGCCGGGCGCGTCGAGCCGAGAATCCGCGACCTCTTCCGCGGTCAGGTGCGGCGGACCACCGTCTTGACCGTCGGCGTCTGTGCCTTGTCGCTGTCGGCCCATTGGGCATTCATGTTCTGGTACCTCCAGCACTTGAACAACCTGCTCAAGGACGCCGCGTGGCAGCCCGCCGACATCACCCGCTTCAAGGCCGTGGCCATGGTCGTCTTGATGCTCAGCTCGGTCGCCGGCAACTTCGTGGCCGGCGCCGTGGCCAAGGCGACGGGCTACCGCCGCGCGATCTCGCTGATGTGCGTGGCCTACTTCGTCTCGATGTTCTATACCTACTCGGTCGCCCGCGGGCACCAGGAGATTTTCTGGCTCTTGATTCCCGTGGGCGTTTGCCAGGGTTTGTTCGGGTTGTTCACGATGTACCTGCCGCCCTTGTTCCCCACGTTGCTGCGGACCACGGGGGCGGGCTTCTGCTACAACATCGGCCACGATGCGGCCGATGTT
>JANLFZ010000190.1 GCA_024653385.1 Thermoguttaceae bacterium
TCCTGGAACCGCTTGCTCCGCGACTCGACCTTTGTCCGCCGCCAGGCCTACGTCGAGTTCGATCTTCCGGCCATCCTCGAGGAGCAGCGGTTCCAGGACTTTGCGGCCCTCTACCGGCTCCTGCACCGCACGCGCCTGCCGCGCGGAGCGGCCGACGCCGATCAGTGTCTGCTCGAAAAGTACTATCAGCTTTCCATCGAGCAGGGCGGCCGGGTCCGCGAGCACCTGCGCGACGGCGTCGAACAGTGCATCACCCTGCTGGCCAACGGTTTCTTGCGCCACCCGGCCAACGACGAGCTGCGCCGCCGGGCGTCGCCGGCTTGCACGGGCAACGAGCGGATCGCCGCCGAGGGGCTCTATCGCCAACTGCTGGTCCTGGTCTATCGTTTCCTGTTCCTTTTGGTCTCGGAAGACCGCGGGCTGTTGAGTTCCAATCCGCTCTACCGTGAACACTACGGGATTGCCCGGCTGCGCCGCCTTCTCGACCATCGGGCCGCTTTCACCGATCAGGACGACCTCTGGCAGTCGCTCCGCGTGCTGTGGCTGGTGTTGATCAAAGACCAACCTCAGCCGGCCCTGAACAACCAGCCGATGGCCGCCGCCCTGGGCCTGCCCGTGCTCAATGGCGAGTTGTTCTCCCCGCTGGACCTCGACGTTTTCTCGATCTCGAACAACGACCTCTTGCAGGCCTTTTGGCGACTGGCCTGGTATCAGGATCGGCCCAGTCAGCCGCCCCGCCGGGTCAATTATGCCGCGCTGGACGTCGAGGAACTCGGCTCGGTCTATGAGAGCTTGCTGGAACTCCATCCGGCTCTTCAATGCGATGCGGCGGGCCGTCCCTCCTTCAAACTCATCCTCGGCGCCGGGCGCAAAGAGACCGGCTCGTACTACACCCCGCCACCGTTGGTTGGGGAGTTGATCCAGTCCGCGCTGGAACCCGTGATCCGCGATCGTCTTGCGGCCGCGACCTCCCCTCTCCCATCGGGAGAGGGGCAGGGGGTGAGGGCACAACAGGCCCGCGAGAAGGCCCTGCTCTCGATCCGCGTCATTGATCCCGCGTGTGGGTCGGGGCATTTCTTGCTTGCCGCGGCCCGTCGATTGGGAAAGGAACTCGCCCGCGTGCGCGCCGGCGAGGAAGAGCCGGCCCCCGAGCGGGTGCGCGAAGCGATCCGCGATGTCGTGTCGCATTGCATCTATGGCGTCGACCGCAACCCACTGGCCGTGGACCTATGTCGCGTGGCGCTCTGGCTGGAAAGCCACACGGGCGATAAGCCGCTCACCTTCCTCGACCATCGCATTCGCTGCGGCGATTCGCTGGTCGGCGTGTTCGACCTGGCGGTGCTCAAGCAAGGCATTCCCGACAAGGCGTTTGACCCGGTGACCGGCGACGATAAGCCTTTTGCCCGCGCCATGGCGAAACGCAATCGCGAGGAGCGGGCCGGTCAGCGCGACTTGTTGGGGTGGAACGCACATGGTGCCGTCTCCGAGTTTACGCGCCACAGCCGCGAGGTCGATGCCATTGCCGACGACTCGCCCGAGGCGATTCGCCGCAAGCGCCAGCTTTTTGAGGAATCCCAGGCCGACCCCGCCTGGCGACGGCAGCGGCAGGCGTGCGACCTGTGGACGGCCGCATTCTTTCAGCAGTTGACTCCCGACGCGCAAGTTATTACCACCGCCGCGCTCGCAGAACATTTAGCCGGCCGCCCCATCGATCCGCGTGTTCTCGCCCGGGCCGAGGCCATCGCCGCCCGCCAACGGTTCTTCCACTGGCCCTTGGAGTTCCCTGAGATCCTTGCCGCGGGCGGCTTCGACGTGGTTCTCAGCAATCCGCCGTGGGAACGAATCAAGCTCCAGGAACAGGAGTTCTTCGGCGCCCGCGACCCGGAGATTGCCGCCGCGCCGAATAAGGCCGCTCGCGCTCGGCTGATTGCCGCGCTTCAACAAAGCAATCCACCACTATACACTCACTTTGCTGCTGCCGTGCATGATGCGGAGTGCCTTAGCAAATCACTTCGTCAGAGCGGACGTTTCCCATTCACAGCTACGGGCGATATAAACACATACGCGGTCTTCGCTGAGACCATCCGCAGCCTCATCAGTCCGACCGGTCGTGCGGGCATTATCGTTCCAACCGGTATTGCGACGGACGACACCACGAAGCGATTCTTCAGTGATCTTGTACGTTGGAATCAATTGAGTTCGTTACTCGGATTCGAGAACGAGGAGTTCATCTTCCCGGCCATTCACCACTCGACGAAGTTCTGTGCGCTCACCCTGAGTGGACAGAACGTCGCGGCGGAATGGGCGACACTTGTATTCTTGATTCGCAACTTTGCCCAGCTCCGCGATGAGCGCCGCAGGTTCGTCTTGTCGCCGGAACAATTTGTTCTGCTTAACCCAAATACTCGGACTTGCCCCGTCTTCCGCACGCGAACCGACTCTGAGCTGACTACCAAGCTTTATCGCCGGGTCCCGGTACTTGTCCGAGAAGGCGCGCCTGACGGAAATCCCTGGGACGTTCGTATCATGCGGGTTTTTGACATGAACAAGAAGGAAGTAGTTGGGAATTGCCATAGCGGTCCGACACCACCCGCTCCGCTAGGTTGGTGGCCGATGCGCGAGGCAAAGATGATGTGGCAGTTTGACCATCGTTTTGGGACCTACGAGGGTGCAACGCAGGCCCACTTGAACCTTGGTAATCTTCCCCAGACGACTGCCGAACAAAAGGCTGATCCGTCATTTTGCGTTCGCCCTCGTTATTGGGTATCCGAGGTCGATGTGCTCAATCGGTTAGCGCCACCGACAAACGAGGAAGTGGATGCCCTCGCAAGAGGCTTGCTGCAACCTGCGGAACTCATTCAGCGCCAACGGGACCGAGTCCCCAAGTGGCTCTTGGGCTTCCGTGATATCACAAGTGCGATCACATCGCGCAGTTGCATCGCAACCTGCCTTCCTCTTTCTGGAACGGATTTTACTATTCGTGTACTGTTGTCTTCACAGCCCGCTGATATGCAACTCGTTCTGCTTGGGAACTTAAACAGCCTTGTTTTCGATTATCTTGTTCGCCAGAAACTGGGCGGCATGCACTTGTCGGACTACATTACGTGGCAATTGCCGGTCCTGGCGCCAAGCTCCTATCGTCCCGTCGATGTGTTGTTTGTGGCGTCGCGGGTATTGGAATTGGTTTATACCGCGAACGACCTATCTTCGCTCGCGATTGCCATTCGAGATTCAGATTCACCTCTTTCGTCTTGCGTCCCTAGCGGGCCATACCGCTGGGACGAATCGCGGCGAGCCGGTTTGCGCGCGGAGCTGGACGCGTGGTTTGCCAGGGCCTATGGCTTGACTCGTGACGAACTGCGTTACATTTTGGACCCCAAAGACGTTTACGGGCCTGACTTCCCTAGTGAGACCTTCCGCGTCCTGCGTGAGAAAGAGGAGAAGCAGTTTGGCGAATATCGCACGCGCCGGCTGGTGCTGGAGGCCTGGGATCGTTTGCCCCCGCCATAACTGACCATCATCGAACAGTCGTTTGGAACTACTATGAGCGTCTTCGACCTTCACGCACAAGTCCTTGCCGACTACCGCGACTTGGTGCAGTCGTTCCTCACGGTGGCCGACGCCCGGGCGCGGCAATACGTGGAGTGGGCCCTGGTCGAGGAGGCCCGGCTGTGGCCCGACTTCCTGCTGCAGGTCGGCTCTTCCCACGCACGGCGGGACCTGCTGGCGCGACTGCTCGAGCTGAATCTGAGGCTGGCCGGCCGGTGATGGTTCCCGGCGGTCGACAGACGCGTTATCATGGGCGTGTTGAAGACCACAGGGTGCATCATCACCTTGGAGTTGGTTCGATGAGTACGGCAACCGAATGGGTGAGGCCTGAAGTATTGCGGCAGGGCCGGGAGCGGATGGGGCTGACGCTCGACGCGGTGCAACAGGAGGCCCGCAGGCTCGCCCGCTCGCAGTATGCGCCGGTGACCGCGCAACAGGTGGAGCAGTGGGAAAAGGGCCTGTCGTTGCCCGATCTGGAACATTTGGAGACGCTGGCCGAGATCTACCGCTGCCCGGTCGGACATTTTTTTTCGGGCTTTCCGGCCGGCGGCGCGGGGGGGCTGGCTGCCCAGTTCGGGCCGCTTAGTTTTCGCGGTCTGGCCGAGGGCAAGCCCCAAGGTCTTAGCCCTACCACGCGGCAAAGTCTGGCGCAGTTTGTGGAACTGGCGGATTGGTTCGGCGGAGCCATCAAGGAATCGGGCGTCGCGTGGGAGGTGCGCGTCAGGCCGCTCCAGCAACGGCCGGCGGACATAGCCTCGCTGGCCGGGCAGCAGGCAAGACGGCTGGGCTTTTCGGAGTCCGTGCGCCAAGAGTGGCATTCAGCCGACGATGCATTGGAGTGGTGGCGGCGGCGCATCCAGGATCTGGGTGTGTTCTGCTTTCAATTGAAGCTGGAGCCAAAGGATGTTCGCGGTGCCGCTCTTTGGCTGGACGGCCACGTTCCCTTCATTTTGATCAACCACCAGGATGGGGAAGCGGCGACCGGCCGGCTTTTCACCTTGCTGCATGAGTACTGCCATCTGCTATTGCCACACGGCGTGCCGGGCGTCGCCTGCGATTTCCGGGGAGTAAGCGGTCGCGGCGCGGTGGAGCCGGTAGCAAATCGTTTCGCGGCGCGGGTGCTCGCACCGCTAGAGCTGGTGCGCCGCCACCTGCGGGAGCAAGGGCTCGAGCGTTTCAAAGAGTCCTGGTCGGACGCGGAACTGGACCGGCTTCGGAAGCCGCTGTTTGTGAGCCGCGACGTCATCGCGATCTCGCTTGAGGAGTTGGGGCTTGCGCCGGCGGGCCTCTACCGGCAGAAGCAATCGCAGTGGGAACGTCGCTTCGGGGGCCGGCGGGCCTGGGGACGAGGGAGGAACCCTACCAAGAAAGAGCGCAAGGCGCGCCAGCTCGGCTCGTCAGCATTTCGCCTTCTGGCCACCCTGGATGAAAGAGGAATGCTCCCGCGGCTCGAAACGGCGTACTTGCTGGATACAAGAGTGGAAAAAGTAGCCGAGTTTATCCAGTGGTCGCGCGAAAATCTCCTGGGCCAGTGATGATCGGTGGGCGCGATGGCCAAAGAGTGCTATGTGCTCGACACCAGCGCGATGGTCGACTTGCATGATCACTTTCGTGTTACGAGTGTGCGTAAGACGCTCGGGCGACTGTGTAGAGAAAATCGGTTGAGGCTGCCGGAGGGTGTTAAGCGAGAATTGGGGCGCAAAACGGATCAGGCACGCAAGACCGTTGGCGAACTGGCCAAGCAATACCCCGGTTGCGTCGTTCTCATTCAAGCTGTGCCGAATCTCGGCGGCGAACTTGCCCGAATGGAACAGACTTACGGACAGGAGATTCGCGTGGGTAACCGGAGGTATCCGGGGTTTTGGAAAAGCCGTAGCGGCCACAAGGCCATTGACGGCCAACTGGTTAGCGTGGGGAAAAGACTGGCATGCACGGTTGTCTCCGACGACCGGGCCGTGCGGATGGCGTGTCTGTTGGAAAACGTGCCCTGCATTGGCTGGGCGGAATTCGCACGCCAGGTCGGGCTGTCACAACCGACGTTGTTTTAGTGATTGGCGCAGTACTACTTGATCAGAACAGGGGTCGCCGGAGGCATCAGCCAAGCCGGGAGGGCCCCCACCGCGCCGCCGCCGACTGGCGCGGTGAGGCCTTTCGGGTGCTCAAGGGGAAGGAACAACAGCAGTTCGGCGAGTACCGCACCCGCTGGCTGGTCATGGAACCCTGCGATCGTCTGTTGATTGTGCCGGACGGTGGTCCATCCAACACCAGCGGTTTGGTGCCGCCATGAGCATTTTTGACCTCCACCAACAAGTCCTGGCCGACTACCGCGACTTCGTCCGGTCGTTTTTCACCGTGGCCGACGCCCGGGCGCGGAAATACGTCGAGCGGGCGTTGGTCGAGGAAGCCCGGCTGTGGCCGGACGCTCTGCTCCAGGTGAGCCCGTCTTACGCCCGAACGGCCACGGTGGACGATCTGGCCGCCCAGGGGACGCTGCACCAGGCGGCGGCAGACATTTTTCGCACGCCGACCGGCCAGCCCTACCATCTGTACCAGCACCAGGTCGAGGCGATCCGGCTGGCTAGCGCCGGCCAAAGCTTCGTGGTGACCAGCGGCACCGGGTCGGGCAAGAGCCTCTGCTACTTCGTGCCGATTGTCGACAATTTGCTCAGGCAGCCGGCCACGGGCGAACGAGTCGCGGCGCTGGTCGTCTACCCGATGAACGCCCTGGTCAACTCGCAGTTCCTCTCACTCCAAACGCTCCGGGAGAATTACGAGCGGCGCACGGGACGCTCGTTTCCGGTGACGTTCGCCAAGTACACGGGCGATACCCAAGAGGCTGCGCGCACTGAACTGCGAAACCACCCGCCGCAGATCATGCTGACCAACTACGTGATGGCGGAACTTCTGCTCGTGCGGCCCGAGGATCAGCGTTTCTTGGACCGCGCGGGCGGCGGATTGCGGTTCTTGGTGTTCGACGAATTGCACACCTACCGCGGCCGCCAGGGGGCCGACGTGGCGATGCTCATTCGCCGGCTCAAGGAGCGGTGTGCGGCCCCGGGACTGGTACATATCGGCACCAGCGCCACGATGGTCGCCAACCGCGACGCCACTCCGCCCGAGCGACGGGCCACGGTCGCGGACTTCGCCCAACGGCTTTTCGGCCACCCGTTCGACGCCAGCCAGGTGGTCGAGGAGACGCTCGTACCGTTCACCGAGGGCGGCGCGCCCAGCCAGGCCGAACTGGCCGCGGCGCTACCGGCGCCTTTGCCGGCCACGCTGGACGAGTTCCGCCGGAACCCCATCGCGCGCTGGGCCGAATTCGAGTTCGGCGTCGAACCGGAAGAAGGCGGCCGGTTGAAACGGCGAGTGCCGCGCACGCTAGCCGCGGCCGCGCAGCGCCTTGCCGAGGCCAGCGGCAGCGACATGGTGACCTGTGAGAACCGCCTCCGTGAACTGCTGATTTGCGGCGGCAATCTGGTGCGCGACGACGGCGGGAGGGCCTTCGCCTTTAAGTTGCACCAGTTCATCGGCCAGGGCCGTGCGCTGTTTGCCACCATCGAGCCGGCAGGCGAGCGAGAGTTCTCGTTGGAGGGACAGGTGCAGGCCGGCGGCGGCCGCATCTTCGTCCCGATCAAGTTCTGCCGCCAGTGCGGCCAGGACTATTATCACGTCCTGCGGACGGACAATCGCTTTCTGCCACATCCCGTCGGCGTCGAAAGCGCGGGCGACGACGATGAGCAGCGCCCGGGCTACTTGATGCTCGCGCCGGCGGAAAACGACTGGAGCGAGGATCGCATCCCCGAGGAGTGGTATGACAGCCGGGGCCGGCTGACGCGGACCTGGCGCGATCGTGTGCCCAGGCCGGTCTGGGTGGCGCCCGACGGCACGTACTCGATGCAGTCTCGCGCCGGCGCGATCAAGATGTGGTGGCAAGCGGCGCCGCTGTCGCTGTGCCTGAATTGCGGGGACTTCTACACGGCCAGGGAACGCGACTTCGCCAAGCTGGCCTCGCTCTCGAGCGAAGCCCGCTCGAGCGCGACCACCGTGCTGGCCACGTCGCTGTTGCGTCACTCCGCCGGCGGCGACGGGCCGCGCGACAAGTTGCTCAGCTTTACCGACAACCGCCAGGATGCCTCGCTCCAGGCCGGGCATTTCAACGATTTCGTCCATGTCTCGCTGATTCGTTGCGCGCTACACGCAGCCCTGACGCAGACGCCTGAGCTGACCTTCGACCAGGTGCCCCGGCGCGTGGTGGCGTCGTGCGGCCTGGGTATCCGGGACATTGCGCGGAATACCGAACTCGATCCGCGGTCGCCTGCGGCCCAGGAGGTGTGGCGGGTCTTCACGGAACTGACGGAATACCGCCTCTACGAGGATCTGCGCCGCGGTTGGCGCGTGGTCCAGCCGAACCTGGAGCACGTCGGGTTGTTGCGGGTCGGGTATCGAGGGCTGGAGGCGCTCTGCGCCGACAATACTCGCTGGCAGTTTCACCCTGAGATCGCAGCCATGCCGGCGGAAGAACGGGAAACCGTCATGCGGGCCGTGTTGGACCAGTTCCGCCGCAAGCTGGCGATCTCGTGCCGTTGCCTTCAGGAGACCGCGCAGCAGCAGATCCGCCGCCGGGCCGAACAACACCTGAACGAGTTCTGGGGACTCGACCCGGACGTCAATGAGCTTCGCACGGCCGAGCGCTATGTGCGCCTGGGGCAGTCGAAGCGGCAGGCCGACGGTTTCAGCCTGGGCCAGCGGAGCGCGATCGGCAAATTCCTGCGGCAGCGGTTCAACCTTTCGACGGGCGAGTATCTGCCGTTTCTGGATGCCCTACTCGGGCTGTTGGTGAGTCAGGGATTACTTGTGCGGCTTGACCCGGTGGACGACCACCAGTTCTACCAACTCGACGCGGCCTGCCTGCTCTGGCGCCTCGGAGACGGCTCTCCGCCGCCGGCCGACCCGATGTATTCGCGTCGCTCCTCGCCGCCGGTCAACGCATTCTTCCAGCGATTCTACCGCGAGTCGTCGGCCGCGCTGGCTGCCTTGGAGGCCCGCGAACACACGGCCCAGGTGGTCAAGCCGGGCGAGCGGGAACGACGCGAGCGTCGCTTCCGATGGGAGGACAGTGACACCCGCAAGGAGAGCGAGGTTGGCCGTCGCCTGCCGTACTTGGTCTGCTCGCCCACGATGGAACTCGGCGTCGATATTGCGGACCTGGATCTCGTCCACTTGCGAAACGTGCCGCCAACGCCGGCCAACTACGCGCAGCGCAGCGGCAGGGCCGGGCGCCAGGGGCAGCCGGGGCTGGTGTTCACGTACTGTGGAGCGCTAAATAGCCACGACCAGTATTTCTTCCACCGCAGGGAGGACATGGTGGCAGGCAGCGTCCGGCCGCCACGCCTCGACCTGGCCAATGAAGCTTTGCTGCGGGCTCATGTCCATGCCGTCTGGCTCGCCCAGGTGCGTCTGCCGCTGGGGCAGTCCATCGAGCAGGTGATCGACACCGACTTGGACGATCTGCCCTTGAGGACCGAGGCTGCCGGAGCGATTCAGCTTGGCCAGTCGGCACGCTTCGAACTGCGCCAGCGGGTCCGAGCCATCCTCGCCCCGGATACCGGATTGCTCGAACAGACCGGTTGGTTCAGCGACGCCTGGATCGAGCGAGTACTCGACGAAGCGCCCCAGCAGTTCGACCGGGCGTTCGACCGATGGCGGGAACTGTACCGGGCGGCAACCCGACAGTTGTTGGAAGCCCAGAACGCCCTGATTCGTGCCCGTCGTCCGGACGACCAGGCAATGGCCTCGGCGAAGCAGCAGGAAGCCCTGCGCCAGAGAAACCTACTCTTGCAGATCAACACGAGCCGCGAGGAAGGCGACTTCTACCCGTACCGATACTTGGCCAGCGAAGGCTTCCTGCCGGGCTACAATTTCCCAGCCTTGCCGGTACGAGCCTGGGTGCCCAGAGACGAAGGCGAGTTCATCGGGCGGCCGCGGTTCCTTGCCCTCCGCGAGTTCGCGCCCGGCAACATCCTCTATCACGAGGGGGCGAAGTGGGAGGTCGTCAGCTTCCAGTCGCCGCCGGGCGGGCTCGATGAGCGTCGAGCCCAGCGGCGGCTGTGCCGGACTTGCGGCGCCTTCTGCGACAATACGCTCGACCTGTGCCCCCTGTGCCAGACCCGCTTTGACGGCGAGAACAGCCTGTTGGCGACCTTGCTGGACATGCCCAATGTGCGGGTGCGCCGGCGGGAGCGCATTACCTGCGACGAGGAAGAGCGACGCCGTCGGGGCTACGACATCGAGACGGCATTCCAGTTTCCGGGCGAGGCCGGGACGCCGCGGGTCCAAGAGGCGGAAGTCATCTTCGACGGCAGCCCGGTCCTGCGGCTGATCTACGCGCCGGCGGCCACGTTGCTGCGAGTAAACCACGGCTCGCGTGCGGCCAGGCAGCCGGGCTTCTTGGTGGACTTTGAGAGCGGCGAGGTGTTCACAACGGCCCCGCCGACGGGGAACGCCCCGCCTGGGCCCCGGCGGCTGGAGAACGTCCGCCTCGCGGTCCAGGGAACGCAGAACGTGTTGCTTATGCGGCTCGTGCGACCGGAACTGCGCGCCGACCCCATTTTGGAGACGACCCTGCAATACGCGCTCCAACGTGGCTGCGAGCAGTTGTTCCAGCTCGAAGAGTCCGAATTGGCCGCCGAGCGGATCGGGGAGGGCGAGCACCGGGCGATCCTCTTCTTCGAGGCGGCAGAGGGCGGCGCCGGCGTCCTTCGCCGACTGGTGGACGAGGTCGATGTCGTCTCGCGCCTTGCCCGGGAGGCGCTTGCGAGGTGCCACTTCGATGAACAGGGCAACGACCTCCTGCCCGAGTGCCAGGTGGCGTGTTACCAGTGCCTAATGAGCTACGGCAACCAGTACGAGGCGATGCAGTTGGATCGCCGCCGAGTCCTGCAAACCCTGCGAGATCTGCTAGCGAGCCGGACGCTGCCACGCATCGGCGGCCGGGACTGGGCCACCCACCTCGCGTGGCTGCGGTCTTTGACCGATTCCCGCTCCGACTTGGAGCGTGATTTCCTTGACGCCTTGGCCGCTGGCCACCATCGGCTGCCCGACGAGGCCCAGCGGCCGGTTCCTGATCTGCATTGCATCCCCGATTTCCACTACTCGCCGAACATCTGCGTCTTCTGCGACGGGTCGGTCCACGACGAACCGGCCCAAGCCGCCCTGGACGCGAAAATCCGCCGCGAATTGGTCAATCGAGGTTACCGTGTGATCGTCATTCGGTATGACCGCGACCTCCAGGCCCAGATCGCGGAATACCCGGAGGTGTTTGGACAGGCGTGACACGCAGAATCCCGGCGGACCTACCGGCCGGAGGACCTGACTGCATCGGCAGGCGGTGCGT
>JANLFZ010000191.1 GCA_024653385.1 Thermoguttaceae bacterium
TCCTCCACGGCGTCGCGAAGAATCGTCCGATCGGGGTCGACGCCGGTCCAAAGACGAAAGGCCGCAGCCGCCTGCTCGACGTAGATCTCCAGTCCGTCGATCGTCGGACAACCTCGCTGGGCGGCCTCGTGCAGCAGCCAGGTCCGAGGTGGGTTGAATCGCACATCCGCGACCACGGTCTCCGGCGAGAGGCCTTCCAGGCTCAGTCGGCACGGTGCCAACGAATCCTCGCGCCCCGCGGACGTCGCATCGACGAGCACGTGGACCTCGGGCGGAAGCGAGTACGGGTCCTTCCAGGGCACGCAAGAGGCTTGGCTTCCCAACCGGCCGGCCAGTTCGACGACCGACTGGCCCGCGTCCTCGCGCCGGCTGACCACGACGATCTCGGCGACGTTGGCCCGGGCCAGCTCGACGGCAATCCCCCGGGCCATCCGGCCCGCGCCCAGGACCACCGCGCGTCGGCCGGCCGGATCGAGCCGTTTGCGGAGCGATTCCAGGACGGCCAGGCCTTCGGTGTTTTCGCCCACCAGGCCCTGATCGTCGCGCACGATGCAATTGACCACGCCGGTCCATTCGGCCGCTGGGCCAAGCCGGTCGAGGAGCCCGGCCGCGTGGTCCTTGTGCGGATCGGTCAGGTTTCCGCCCCGGAAGCCCATCGCCCGCATTCCCCGGATCGCGTCGTTTAGATCGTCCGGCGCGACCTCCAGCGAGAGGTAGCGCCAGTCGAGCTGATGATGCGAGAAGGCCTTCTCGAACATGAACTGCGCCGGGTTGCCCCCGACGGGATGCCCGAGAAGGGCCAGAACCGGTTGGACCGAGGTACACACGGCGATGGCGACTCCGTCGGCTCGGATCGGCTGCTCCACGCGCGGCCTGGCGTTAGGTTTCCCGCAGCCGATCGACCCGCATTGTGGCCGCGCGCGGGCTGAAGTGCAACAGCGTGTGGGCGGCTGGCAGGCGGTTCGAGCGAAAAGGGTCCGCGCTAGACGGCGGTCTTCTCGGCGTCTTCGCCGTCGAGCCGTTTGAGGAGTCGCGGGTCGTCGAGGAAGCCCATCAGCTTGCCCGCCGCGTTAGGGTGCTGGAGCTTGCGGAGCGCGCGGCTTTCGATCTGGCGAATGCGCTCGCGGGTGACGGCGAAGATCTTGCTGACTTGCTCGAGCGTGTAAGCGTGGCCGTCGCCCAGCCCATAGCGGAGCTTGATGATTTCCCGTTCGCGCCAGCTCAGGCCCTGGAGGATTTCGTCGATGCGCGAGCGGAGCAGGCCCTGGTCGATGGCCACGGCGGGGCTCCCCTCGCGATGGTCGCGGAGCCATTCGCCCCAGGACGTTTCGTCGCGGTTGCGCACCGGCTCGTCGAGCGACAGGGGTTGGCGCTGCATGCGCAGGGCGTGCCCGGTCTCCTCGACCGGCCAGCCGACGGCGGCCGCGGTCGCCTCGATGCTGGCATCGCCTTCGGTCTCCTGGTAGATCCGCTCGCTGGCGCTGCGGACCTTGCCCATCCGCTCGGTGACGTGGAGCGGAATGCGGATCGTGTGGCTCTGGTCGCCGATGGCCCGGGCGATGGCCTGGCGGATCCACCACGTGGCGTACGTGCAGAACTTGAAGCCGCGCGAGTACTCGTACTTGTCCACCGCGCGCATCAGGCCCGTGTTGCCCTCTTGAATGAGATCGGAGAAGCTCAAGCCGCGGTTGCGGTAGCGCTTGGCGATCGAGACGACCAGGCGGAGGTTGTGGTTGCACAGTTCCTGCCGAGCCCGTTCGTATTGACGTTGCCACCGGCTGACGGCCTCGAGGCGTCGGACCAGCGTCTTCGGGCTCTCGCCCGAGGCGGTCATCAGGCGGTCGATTTCCCGGCGGATCGCCCCGCGCCGGTTGTCCCCGGCCGGCAGTGCGGCCAGGCGGCGCTGGAGCTGTCGCATCTTGCGCGCCACCGCGTGCAGCGCGTCCAGGGCCGGCTGAAGCGGCTGGAGCTTCGGGCGGATCTTCTCGATCAGTTCAATCGCCTCCGAGCGGCGGGCCAACACCCGCCGCCGCGCGGCGCGCCGGTCGCCCACGCGAACCGAGCGGTCCAGCGCCACGGCCATGTCCTCGCGGTTCTGCCGAAGCAGCTTCTCCAACGTGCGAACGCTCCGGGCGAGCGACTTGCGCACGCGGGCCTTCTCGTCCATGTCGCCCATCGACACGTCGATCGCGTCGTGCAGGCGAACCTTCCCGGTATGCACCCCCTGAAGCAACTCCAGGGTTGCCTGGATCGTCGGGTCCAGGCCGAGGAAGCTGTTGCGATAGAGCTTCCGAGTCTTTTCGATTCGCCGGGCAAGCGCGATTTCCGCCTCCCGGCTCAGCAGGGGAATGGCATTAATCTGCGTCAGATACGTCTCGACGGCATCCGAAGGATGCTCGTTCATGGGGGAACGGATCATGGGACTTCCTACGTGTTTATGTTCTGCTACCTCGCGCACGCGCTCCACAGGTCGTGGAACAGCTCAACCATCAATCGGCGGCTATCTCAAAGACACCCTGCGGGCGTCACGGTTCCACGAAACGCACCAGGATAATCGGAACCGCGGGCCGTGAAAAGGCCTGGCCAGCAATTAGAGGGGCCCTACTGTGTGCAAACCGACACATCCAGGGGTGTCGGTCTACGATGAAAAGGGTCGCCACCCCCTTATTGGGCGGGGTTCGATGCAGCCGTTTGGGCCAAATCGTTTACATCCTTGCCCCACCCAGCCCAGATGCAAATCTCGCTGCTGCCAAAGTTGGTGCGGGCAGGACTCTCAATTCTTTCACTATTATACGAACTCCCCCAAAAAGTAAACGCCTATTTTCTTCGCTTGCTACCCCGACCGGCTGAAGTACTTAGTATCGGAGTTTTCAGGTCGAACCTGAAGCCCAAGTCGTTGCGCCCAGAGACATTGGCCTTTCCTGAGCGGCTTGATGTCCCGCCTCTTGAGTCACCTGGAAGAGGGAGACGCGATCATCCGGCCACCAACCCGGTTGCGGGGGATCGCTCGACGGCAGTCATCGGCGCGGCCAGACGCAGGTCCACCACCAGCGGTAAATGGTCCGAGGCCCGCCGCGCCAACTCCGTGCGCGGGACCTCCGTCCGGACGACCTCCAGACCGCCGCTGACGAACACGTGATCGACCCGCGACATCGGGTAACGGCTCGGAAACGTCCGCCGCGGCCGGTGCCTCGCCACCGCGGCTTGGACGTCGCGGAGGTGCCGTGCGACCAGACGATACGCCCGCGATCTCGGCGAGGCATTCAAATCTCCGCATAGAACCAAGGGACCACGGCGTTGCGGTCCGCCCAGCCATCCGGAACCGAGCAACTCGGCCACCTGCGCGTGGCGGTCTTGTCGGCGAGGTCCCAGTCGGGTGCTCAGCACTTGCAGGCGATGGCCGCGGATATCGACTTCGACCCAGAGTGCCCCGCGCGGCGCGGCGTCCGGCCGTCCTCCCGACGAGGGCAGCCGGTCGGCGCGGATCACGCGCATCGGATGCGGCGTGAGGATCGCGTTCCCGCTCCCTTCCTCGGCGATGCCCATCGGCGGGTGCCAGTGGAACTCCAGGTTCAGGTCTCGGGCGATTTCATGGGCTTGGTCTACGTCCTCGCGGCCGGCCTGGCCCGCATCCAGCGCCTGGAGGGCCACGATGTCGGGATCGTACTGGGCAATGAGCCTCGCGATGCGTTCGGGCGAGAGCCGCCCGTCGATGCCCAGGCACGCGCGCACGTTGTAGGTCATCACGCGGATCGTCTCGGGGTCCGGCCGGGGCCGAGCCAGGCGTCGCGACGCCGTCAGGGCAGTGCGACCCAGCGTGTGCAGCGCCGCGGCGCGAAGAACGTCGGGCCGAAGGGGGCCGCCGCGGGTTTCCGGCAGGCATACGCCCAAGGGCAATAGCGCGAACCCCCGCGTCTCCTCCGCGCCGGGGCCCGCGTGCGACCCGTTCTCCCGGGGAAACGTCAACGGATCGATGCCCCGCTTCCATCCCGAAAGCACCAGATCGCCGGAGTATCGGTTCCGGCACAGATCGACCAGATCCCTGGCCACTTCATCCAGGAAGGGGTGGTCGCCGCCGAGGACTTCGGGCGCTTGCTCGGGCAGCCGGAAGCATCCGTCGGTGGTGAAGGCCAGCAGGCTTCCCCGGGCGTCAAGAGCGTACACCACCGGGATCGCGTGTTCGGCCACGAGCCGGCGGGCCAGCGAGGTGCGTTCCTCGTCGGAAAGCGGTCGGGGCGCGTAGACATGGGCCAGCGGGCCCATCGCCGCGACCAGGGGCCCGTTGCCACCGGGTGCCCCACCGCCGTTGCCCCGCGAGGGGAGAAGGCGTTGAAACCACCCGCCGCCCAGCCACGCGGCGCGCCGTGTTTCCTCGCCGTTTTGGGCCGGCGTCGCGCCCGCGTGGGTCCCCTCGGCATGGCCTCGCCACAGATCGGCCACCACGCTGTCCAGCGAGCGTCCGGTCTTGCGCACGTACGACGTGGTGCTCTCCTGCCCGTGGTCGGAATAGATCCAAACCTGGTACTCGCGTCGCTTCGATCGCCGCGCGGCGCGCCAGATCCGGCGAATGCAACCGTCGATCCCTTTGAGCGACCAGTGCGCGAACCGTGAACTCGGCCCGCGCCGGTGGGCCTGTTCGTCGTAGCCGAGGAAGTTCAGGTGGATCACGGGCAGCCCGCGCGTCGCGTCGATGGTCGCGCCGATGGTGATCAGTTCCCGCAACAAAACGCTCACCGCGACCCGCGAGGGGATGAACTTCAGTTCCTTCGTGAAGCTTCTTCCGGCCAACAGTCCGCGGGCGAAGTCGGTCACGGCGAGGAGGATTTCGAGGACGACCAGGCCGGCCACGCGCAGCGCGCTGCCGATGTGCCAGACGAGCAAGACGAGCAACAGCAGCGGATTGACGCCGCGCAACAGCCGTCCCCAACCCAGCGAGGGAGCGCAGAAGTGGGCCTCGTCGGCGCCGCCGGTGTACATGTCCGAATAGACGCTCCCTCCTTCGAGAAGCCCGCGGCCTTGCTGCTTGAGATGCTTCTCGACCTCGGCGGCCACGTCGGCTTCGTACATCCGGACGATGCGGCCGGCCTCGGGATCGCGGAACGAGAACGCCGGAACCACGGTCCTGACGCCGTAGAACAGTTCGCCTTGGACTCCCGGCGTGCTCGACGGCAGCCCGGAGTACAGCGACTCGAGCTGGTAGTGTTCTCGCCGCAAGAGACGGCGGAGGAACGGAAGCCGGCCTCGGGCCAGGGCTCGTTCGAACTGGGTCCGCGAGAGGCCGTCGATCTGCACGAGGATCAATCCCGGCTCGGCCGCGGCGTTCTCGCAGACGGGCAATCGCAGCACGCGGATGCCCCATTCGCTGCGGCTGAACCATCGCACCAGCCGCTGCCATGCCCGGCCCACGAGGCGCAACCCCGGTATGCGCCATAGGCCGCGCGGCCGCAGTGCCCCCGAGGCCGAGCGGAGCAGGTTGGTCCACAGGTCCCATTCGCTGGCGATCCAGCGGAACGTCGATTCCCAAACGCTGTGTTCGTAGTCCTTGGCGCGGGGTCCGGCCGCGAGGACCGCCGTGTAGTGGTCGAGGGCCTTCTCGGCGCACCGGGGCATGGAGAACTCCCGGCCGGTCTGGCGGGACTCGTCTCGAAGCGCCGCGCGGCGCGCGTCGGGCGCCGTGACGATCTCTTCGAGGGCTCGGGCGAACTCCCGGGCGTTCTGCCGTCGCAGCAGCCGGCCGTTGCGGCCATCGACCACCACTTCCCGGGCGCCGGGCGCGTCGATCGCCACGACCGGCACGCCCGCCGCCATCGCCTCGGTCAGCACCATGCCTTGCGTCTCGGTCAGCGAAGCGAACGCGAACACGTCCATGGCGTGGTACGCGTCGACCAGATCCTGGCCGCTTCGCGTGCCCAACAGGTGCAGACGCGACGTCAGCCCGAGGCGCGCAAACCGCGCGACGATTTCCGCCTCCGAGGGGCCGGTGCCGACGACCAGGAAATGGACGTGCGGGTACTTGCGCACGACGCGCGCCACGGCGGCTGCCAGGAATCCCAGGTTTTTCTCCGGGGCGAGCCGGCCGACGTGGCCGATCACGAACGCGTCGCCGGCGATTCCGGCCTGGCGTCGCATCGCGTCGCGGTCGCCCCGGGCGAATCGCTCCACATCGACGCCCGTCGGCACCACCTCGATCGGCGTGAGCACGCCGCGCTGCCGCAAGATGGCCGCCACGCTCTGGCTCGGCGCGAAGACGAGGTCGCAGAGATTGGCGTATCCCGTGGCCAGCCTCATGACAAAACGAGCCATGCGCGGCGAATCGCCCGGCACGTAGTGCGTGTACCGCTCGTACATGGTGTGGTGCGTGAACACCAGCGGCCGGTTCAGGGCCGCCGCCACGCGCACCGCCGTGTCGCCCAAGAGAAACGGATGGTGGGAATGCACGATATCGGGTCGGAACTCGGCCAACGCGGACGACAGCAAGCCGGGGATCGGGATCCGCACCGAAAAGTCGCTTCCGTTGAAACGTTGGATGGCCGGGATGCGGATGACGTCCCTCTCGCCCGGCGGCGCGCCCTCGAATTGGGGCGCCACGATGAGCACCCGATGCCCGCGCCGCCGGTATTCGTTCGCAAAGGCCTCCACCGAGCGCGCCACGCCGCCGACGTGCGGAGCGTACGTGTTGGTGAGCATCAGGATGTTCATCGGCGCCGGCATGCCTGGAGGGGTTCACGGCCCGGGGACCGGTTCGTGCCTCGGCCTCGTTACAGGCCGAAGAACGTGCCCGTCCCCCTCACGCTTGAAGGGGGCAGTCTCATTTTCGCGATCCTTCGCCGCGAGAATCGGGACAATCCCCGTGAACGGTTTTGGCGCGGGGGCGTCAGCGCCGTTCCGGTTTACCGGTCCGCTCGGGCTTCGAGGAACGATCCGGCCTGCCGATCCGATCTGCCCGACCTCTTCCGGAGGTACTGGGATCGGACCCACCCGCGGCGGGCCGGCCGGGACCGAAGCCCCGGTCGATCGGCACGCCCCGCAGTGGCTTCTCGGAAACGGCCGAGGAAGGCGGCGGTGCGGGCAGAACGCTCTCCACGACTGGCGCCGTTGCCGCGGGCGGCACGGACATGGAAGACTTCGCCGGCCCGCGACCCGATTTGCCGGGCCCCGATGGCCCCGAGGGCGCGAACGGCCCCGAGGGCTTCGACGGCAAGGCAGGTTTCTGGGGCACCACCGACTTGCCGCCGAGGTCGGGCTTGACCGGCTTGATCTCAGACCCCGACGTCACGCCACCAGGCGCGACAGGGCTGGGCAACTGCGGCGTCCGTTTTGGCGGGGTGATCGGTTTCACCGTGGCCGGTGGTTTCGTGACCGTGGCCGGTGGCTTAATGGCCGTGGTCGATGGCTTGGTGACCGCGCCGGCCGTCGTTGGGGAGGTTGACGAGCCCAAAGCGTCGGCGCGGGCGGGATAGACCCGCCGCGGGTCCGGCACGCCGGGCAGAGCGACACGCTCCGGCCCCCGAGGTCCTGTCTTGACAGGCTCCGTCGGCGGTTGCTTGTCGAGCTTCACGCGGCCGGGCTTCGACGCGGCAGCCTCCAACTGCCGCCGCTGGTTCTCCACGTTGCGCAAATCCCGGCTCAAGTCGACGATCTGCTTGCGTTCCTGCGGGGCAAGCTCGGTCAAACGCACGGGGGCGTCGGGCCGCTTGCGCAATTCGCGAACCGGAGCGGCCAGGGTGATCTGGTTGACCACGTTGACCACCGTGGTTCGATCCATGTCGGTGCGGCCTTCGATGCGCTGACGCAAGGCCTGTTGCTGGGCCAGCGTGCGCGGCGGACGCATGTCTTCATGTTCGCGGAAGTACTGGTGCCAGCCGCGAAGACGATGCTCCCACTCGGGGTGACGATCTCGATAGTACCAGCGGTAATACGTGAAAATCGGATCGTAATGGTAATGGCGATGCCGGTGGATGGCGAACCACGGGTAGAAGCCCAGCCGGTCGTACATCGGCGCGTAGTAGTCGCCGAAGTAGTAGTGGCAATAGTGGGGGCGGGCGAACAGGTGGATCGTCAACACGCCCGCGTCGACCACCACGGAAGGCGAGTAGGTGTAGTGGGCCATGCGCCACACCGGCCGCGGGAAATACACCGGTGCAAACAACAGGCCGCGCAGTCGGAACGGGTAGTCCCAATAGCCGTCGATGTAGACCCAACCCCGCGGGCTCCAACAGTACGAGGCCGGGACCCAGATCCAGTCCTCGTAGCCCACGGTCCAATAGCCGGGCCGCCACACGTAGCGCGTCTCGCGCCACAACCAGCAGCCCGGCACCCAAAAGTGCTGCACCGTGGGCGGCTCGCTGGTGGGGCCGCGTTCGACGGACTCGGGTGGCTCGGGATAGTAGGTCACCTGGGGGCTTTCCGCTTGGGCCCAGAACCCAGGCACCCAACGCCATGCCCCGTCGGCTTCGGTCCAATAGCCGGCGACCCACGTGTAGCCCGGCGGCGGCACGCGCCACACACCACTGACCCAGAGGTAGTCCTTGCGGTCGTCGTCCCAGGCCCAGTAGCCGTTGATCCAGATGGCGTCCTGTCCCTCGGGTTTGACATCCGGCGGAACTTCTTCGATGGGATCCGGCGGCTTCTTGGGCACGACCAGCGGGGTGACACTGCCCGTGACAACCGGCGCCGCGTACGCCTCGTGGATCGGGCCCCGCGTGAGCACTTCAGGGCCTTCGTCCGAGACAGGAGCAGCCGGAGCAGGGGGAGCTTGCTGGGCAATGCCCGAGCTGCTTGGCATCCACCATCCCGCCAATGCCACCAAGACGATCACGGCAGACCTGACGCCGCGCGGTCTCATGTTCGACTCCTTCTCCGACAAGGACTGGCTGCTGGGCCAACCGCTGGGCAATCGCGCCTTGTCCCGAGGGACGACCCGTGCCCATCGCCGCGAAGACCGACCTCGTGCAGGGGCAATGCCCCCTTAGAGAGCGGGGCACTGAATCCTATCCGCCCACCGAGTATTCGGCAAGTCCTGGGGAGCAAGCTTGACGGGCCGGGTTTCGGCGCCGCACAATGGCACGCGACACTTGCCCGCGTTGCTATGCCCCGCGAATCTTGCCCAAAGGAGGCCGCCCATGAATCGCTTCCACCGTCGTGCATTCCTGAGAAACAGCGCGTTTGCCGGCATCGGCTTCTGGACGATTGCCTCGAACACACCGGCGGAAAGCCGCTCGCCCAACGAAAAACTCAACATCGGAATCATCGGGGCCGGGGGGCGCGGGGCGGCGAACGCCTCGGGCGTGGCCACCGAGAACATCGTGGCGCTGTGCGACACGAACGACCAGAACCTGGGCAAAGCGGCCGAGCGGTTCCCCAAGGCAAGTCGCTACCAAGACTGGCGCAAACTGCTCGAGCAGAAGAACGTCGACGCGGTCGTGATCAGCACGCCCGACCATCATCATGCCCTGGCGGGCGTGGCGGCCATGAAGCTCGGCAAGCACGTCTACTGCGAAAAGCCCCTGGCCCATTCGGTTCACGAGGCGCGCCGGATGCGCGAAACCTACCTCGAGAAGAAGGTCGCCACGCAAATGGGCACCCAGATCCACGCCGAGAACAACTATCGCCGGGTGGTCGAGCTGATTCAGTCGGGGGCCATCGGCCCGGTGCGCGAGGTCCACGTGTGGTGCACGCGCGTCGGGTTTGCGCCCGGCACGACACGACCCAAGGACACGCCGCCGTGCCCCCCACACCTTCACTGGGATCTCTGGCTCGGGCCCGCCCCCGAGCGTCCCTACCATCCAAGTTACCTCGGCGGCTGCACGGTCTGGGAGCAATGGTGGGACTTCGGCAACGGCTGTCTGGGCGACATGGGCAGCCACCTGATCGACCTGCCGTTCTGGGCTCTCAAGCTCCGCCAGCCCTTGTCGGCCGAGGCCGAGGGTTCGCACCACAGCGACGAGTGCTATCCGCAGTGGCTCATCGCGCGCTGGGAACACCCGGCCACCGACGATCATCCCGCGTTGCGCCTGACCTGGTACGATGGCGGCAAGAAACCGCCCTCGCCTTCGGGGTTCGACCTCAAGGGTTGGGGCATCGGCGTGCTGTTCGTGGGCGACAAAGGGCAACTCGTGGCCGACTACGGCCGACTCCACCTCCTGCCCGCCGAGAAGTTCAAGGACTTCCAGCCGCCACCCCAGACCATCCCGCCATCGCTCGGGCACTACAAGGAGTGGCTGCACGGGTGCAAGACGGGCGCGCCGACCTTGTGCAACTTCGATTACTCGGGCACGCTCATCGAGCATAACTTGTTGGGCACCGTGGCCTTCCGAGTGGGCAAGAAAATCCAGTGGGACGCCTCGGCCATGAAGGCCGTCGGGTGCCCCGAGGCCGACCGATTCATCCGCCGGGAATACCGCAAAGGGTGGGAGATCTAGTACACCACACGGGTGTAATGACGTCGGTCTTCCAGTGGGATGAGGAATCCGTGGAGCCGGGTGGCTCGTCATAGAGCTAGAATTGCGGCGCGGATGGCGTTGGGTCTACCAAGCGCCGGTTGCGTTTCCCTGCACAAGGATTCTCGCCCATGTTCCCAAGAACCAGATGCCTTTTCGGCCTGTTGTCGGTTGCGATTCTGGCCACGGTCGGCCCGTTTGCCCGAGCCGGTGAACCCAAGGCGACAGCGCCGCTCGGACCCGCGTCGAAGACTGCCGCGGCACCGGACGCGGTCGAGCCCAAGCCCGGTAGCGCAAACACCGCCGTCCTCCCCCTCAAGAAGGTGGTGCTGTTCAGTTCGGGCGTTGGCTTTTTCGAGCACGCCGGGCAGGTCCGCGATAATGCCAAGGTCGAGTTCAACTTCCGCGTCGAGAACATCAACGACTTGCTCAAAAGCATGGTCGTGCAGGATCTCGATGGTGGTCAGGT
>JANLFZ010000192.1 GCA_024653385.1 Thermoguttaceae bacterium
CCGAAGCGGCGCTCGAACTCGCCGAACGTCTCGCGCGTCGTGGCGATCACGATCTTCGGCCAGACGTACTTCTCGTTCCACGCCTTGATCAGATCGGGCAGCTTGGGGTCCGGCGGCCCGTTGTCGCCGTCGATCGAGTAGCGGATCGGCAGCATGTCGTAGGCGTAGCCCGACGACTCCAACTGCGCCAGGTAATCGAACACGGTCTGCGGCGCGACCTTCTCGAACCGGCCCTGGAGGTGGAACCACGAATAGCCCTTGCCGTGGACCCAGCAAAGCACCTTCTCTTGCCCCGACGGCGAGACCCAGTAGAACGGCCGATCGCCCCATGCCTCGATCGTGTTGCCGATGCGGTGGATATGGTTCGTGCCGCACGAGAAGTACTTGACGCCGCTGTGGGCCAGGGCCGGCACGATGCCCCAGGTCCAGCCGGGCACGTCGCTGATCATCGCCGCGTCGATCGTTACGCCGAACTCGCGCGAAAGCCGCCGGGCGCAGTCGAACAGGCGGAACAGCTCTTCGGGCCGGCACAGGCCCGTCAGCTCGTTCCCGTACATCGCGTCGAGGTGCAGCCGGCCCGACTTGACCGCCCGGGCGAAGCGCTGGCGCTTCTCGGGCGTCGCCTGCTTCAGGTAGCTGTCGATCGCCCAAAGCACCTCGCTATTCCACTTGAATTGGGCCCCGGGCGGGTAATCGGCCGTGCGCTCGATGATGTCGAGGGCCTCGTCGGTGTACCTCCAGTGGAGTCTCTCGATCTCGGTCTGCACGTTCGTGTACCCGATATCGACGTGCGAGTGCGAATGGAGGTGAATCGTCCAGTGGCGCACCGGCTTGAGCACCATCGAGCGCTCGACGATCGGCTTGCCGTCCCAGCGAATCGCGGCCGACAGGTTCGTGTCGCTCTCGGCCGCCGGAAGCGTAACCTCGACCGTCTGCGTGCCGAAAGCCAGCCGCACCGCCTTGGGCGGCAGACCAGACATTTCGAGCATCGCGTCGGCCGGCTCGGCATAGGGGTGCTCGATCTTCACGAGGATCGTGCGCACGGGCTTCCCCTCTTGAAGCACGACCGCCGGTTGGCTGATCAGCTCGAGGGTGTCCTTGGTCGGCGCGGGCTCGCTCTCGGCCGCCGTGTAGAAGCGGATCTCGGCCCCGCCCACGGTGCCGTACTTCTTCGGCCCCAGGGCGGTGACCTGCCACTTGACGTACCTGGCGGTGACCGGCGCGGCAAGCGGCGAAAACGTGACCCCGGAACGCACATTCGCGTGCCGCACCGTGGCCGTCCCTCGCGGATTGGCCAGGTCGGGCGTATCGCCGAGCGTCAATCGCGACTCGGCCACGGTCGCCGGATCGCGGCGGTCCAGGTGATAGAAGGCCGCGATCTTGACGGGCCGGCCAAAATCGAAGGTAATGAACGTGTCGACGCCCTTGCCGTTGGACGAGTACTCCGTTGCCGGCAGACCATCGACGATCCGTTCGACGCCAAACGAGCCGGGATGGGCCACGGCGCTGTCGAGGATCTTCGGCGACGGCAACGGCACAAGCGGCGTAAACTGCGTGGGCGACGCCGGTTCGGCCGAGGCGGCCAGCGTCGTTGCGAGCGAAACGACAGCCAAGAGCGCCAGGGTTTGGGGCAGGGTTTTCATCGCACGAGATTCCTTCTTGGGCTAGGCGACGGCAGTACGAGGATTGGTGACGGGCCGCTCAGCCGTCCGCGACAAGATACTACGGGTTCAGGGGGAAGCACAACGCCCCTCACCCCCTGCCCTTCTGCCGCAGAGGGGAGAGGGAAGTCGGTAGGACGGCCTTTCCAGGCCCTCCGAGAAGGGGCCGGGCAAAGACGGCCAGGAAAGGCCGACCCACGGGGGTGACGCGAGAAAGCTTCCTGTAACGGCCCGGTCCCTGGAGCGTTGTACTGGAAAACACGGCGCACGTGGGAGTCAACGATGGCCACGCAAACAACTCCCGGGCAGCGGCGGCAGTGGGTCATTTCGGCGTTGGAGAAGTACGAAGTCCCGCTGGTGCGCTTCGCCCGGCGCCTGCTCGGCGACGAAGACGCCGCGCGCGACGTCGTCCAGCACGCCTTCCTCCGTCTATGCGACCAGTCGCCCGACGAGCTGGCCGACCGGGTCGGGCCGTGGTTGTTCACCGTATGCCGGAACCGGGCGGTCGATTGGATGCGTTCGCACCGGCGTGCCGCCCCCTTGGAAGACGTGGCGCCGCAACGTTGTCTCAGTCGCGAGGTGGATCCCGCCATGGCCGCCGAACGGCACGACTTGTATTGCCGGCTCAACCAAGTGGTGGCGCAACTGCCCGTCACGCAACGCGAGGTGGTTGCCCTATGGACCGAGGGGTGTACGTACCGCGAGATCGCCGAGATCCTGGAAACCAGCGAGGGGAACGTCCGCGTGCTGATGCACCGGGCGTTGAAGTCCGTGAGGCAGCACCCCACGACCCGGCAGTTGCTGGGCGGGCCCACGCGGCCCGACCTCCCCAAGCCTGGCCGACAGCCTGATGAGGTGCGACGATGAGCGTCAACCGTCACGAATCGAACGAAGCCGAGGTCCACGCCGCCCGGCTGACTGCATACGCCCTGGGGCAACTCGACGGACCCGAGCGGGCCGAGGTCGAGGCCGAACTGGCCGCCTCGGAGGAGAGCCTCCAGGCGGTCGCGACCCTGCGCACGGTGGCCGGCGCGCTGGTCGAGGCCACGCGGCACGATCTTTCGTCGGGCCGCTCGCCCGCGCTTCGCGAGGCGATCGAGAGGCGGCTCGACGAGTTGGATGCGGCCGCCGCGTCCCCGCCGAGCAAAGCGAGAACCACCGGGGCGCCGTGGCGGCTTCTGGCCGTGGCCGCCTGCCTCGTGATCGCCGCCGTTCCCGTCTATGTATTGGTGATCCGGCCTGGCGCGTCGCCCGAGGGCGATCACGTGGCCCTGTCGCCACCTGCGGCCGCGCCCGCCGGGATGTCCGAAGGAGCCGAGGCAGTCTCGGACCTATTGGCCGCCGCGCCGGCCGACCGCGACGCGTATCGCGAGGCGGCCAAGACGCCGGCCGAAGGTCCTGCACCGACCGCGCCGATGGCCGCGGCTTCGCGTGAACCGGCGCCGGTCGCCGCCGAATCCATGCGGTCCGCGCCGGCCAAGGAATCTCCCAAGATGGAAATGGCAAGGCCGGCCGCGCCGCCGGTCGCCGCGACTTCTCCTGCACCGACCAGCCAGGGCAAGCCCCTGTACCGCCGCGGCGCCGATCGCTCGTCCGTGCCCAGCGGCTATCCGGGCGGTGCCCCGTCCCGTGTCGCCGGCGGCGGCATGGGGGCGGGAATGCCCGGAATGGCTGGCGCGTATCAAGGGACAGGGATGATGGGCGGTTCTCTGCCGCCGGCCGGTGCGGCGCCCATGGCGCCGGGAGGCGCCCCCGCCATGATGCCCCCTGGATATCCAGGTGCGATCTCGGGCACGCCCCACGTGGCCCCCGCGGCCGTACCACCGCCCGCCAAGTATCCTGCCATGTTGGACGGGCCCGTGGCGACCAAGGGAAAGCGGGGGGCTGCCACGCCCGGGGCGTTCGGGATGATGCCCGGCGCGGGCAGCGTGCCGAACTACGATGATGCGGGGCCGGTCCCCGAGCGCGAGAGACGGCTCACGGAGTCGTATGGCGCCAAGGACGATCTCGAAGCCAAGCCGCCGGCGCAACTCGGCCAGCAGGTCGCCGACGAAGTGCCCGGCGCCGAGCAGTACCGCCCTCTGGCCGAGAACCCCTTCCTCGAGGTGAGCCGTGCGCCGCTTTCGACGTTCTCGATCGACGTCGACACGGCGTCGTACACGAACATCCGCCGGTTCCTGCGCGAGGGCCGCTTGCCCCCGCCCGAGGCCGTGCGCATCGAAGAAATGATCAACTACTTCCCTTACCACTACCCGCCGCCCGAAGGTAAGACGCCCTTCTCGGTGAGTCTCGAAGCGGCCCAATGCCCCTGGCACGAAGGCCACCGGCTGGTGCGCATCGGGCTGAAGGCGAAAGAGATCGACCGCGCGCAGCGGGGGCCGTCGAACCTGGTGTTCCTGTTGGATGTGTCCGGCTCGATGTCCGACCAGAACAAGCTCCCCTTGGTCAAGGAGGCGATGAAGATGCTCGTTGCCGAGCTGACCGAAGACGACCGCGTGGCCATCGTGACCTACGCCTCGTCGGCCGAGTTGCGGCTCGAATCGACCAACGGCAGCCGCAAGGAGGAGATCGTCCGGGCGATCGACGCCTTGCGCGCCGAGGGCTCGACCAACGGCAGCGCGGGCATCCAGTTGGCATATGAGCAGGCCCGCAAGCACTTCCTCGAGAAGGGCACCAACCGGATCATCCTGGCCACCGACGGCGACCTCAACGTGGGCATTACCCGGGATGACGACCTGGCGCGCCTCGTGCGCCAAGAGGCCCAGGGCAAGATCTTCCTCACGGTGCTCGGGGTGGGCACGGGCAACCTCAAGGACGCCAAGCTCGAGAAACTGGCCCAGCACGGCAGCGGCATGTACGCCTATGTCGATAGCGTGCGCGAGGCCCACAAGGTGCTCGTGCGGCAGATCGCGGGGAGCCTCGTGACCGTGGCCAAGGACGTGAAGATCCAGGTCGAGTTCAACCCCAAGGAGGTCTCGGCCTATCGCCTCGTCGGCTACGAGAACCGCCGCATGGCCGACAAGGACTTCCACGACGACCGCAAGGACGCGGGCGAGTTGGGCGCCGGCCACACCGTCACCGTGCTCTACGAGATCGTCCCGGCCGGGCGCCAAGCCCAGGGCGCTCTCCCCCCGCTCAAGTACCAGCGCGCTGCCGAGGCGGCGTTGACCGACGCGGCCCACTCGGGTCAGCTCTTGAATGTCCAGGTCAAGTACAAGGAGCCGCGGGAAGATCAAAGCCGGCAGGTCGATTTCCCGCTGGCGAACGCGAGCAAGCGGTTCGGCGAGGCCTCGCCCGACTTCCAGTTCGCCGCCGCCGTGGCCTCCTTCGGAATGATCCTGCGCAGGTCGCAATTCAGCGGCAATGCCACGTTGGCTTCCGTCGAGGAGATCGCCGTGGCGGCCCTGGGCGACGACCCGGGGGGCCATCGGGCCGAGTTTGTCAGCCTGGTTCGGGGCGCCCGGCAACTTGCGGGGCAATAGGGACTTGCCTGCCCAAGCTCGACCGCAACAATACAAGGACCGTCGATCCTCCCGCGATCGTGTACGTTGCGGTTTTGTCCCCGGAGAACCCCCCGATGCTCAGCCAGAAGATGCAGGAAGCCCTCAACGCCCAGATCAATGCCGAGTACTACTCCTCGTACCTCTATCTTTCGATGTCGGCATGGTGCCAGGAGGCGAATCTGAAGGGCTGTGCCCATTGGTTCCTCATCCAGAGCCAGGAAGAAATGGGACACGTGCTGAAGCTCTTCAATTATGTGGTCGACCGGAAAGGCCGGGTGCGGCTGGGCGCGATCGAGGCCCCGCCGGGCCAGTGGCAATCGCCGCTGGCCGTCTTCGAGGCCGCCGCGGCGCACGAACAACACGTCACCGAGCTGATCAACAAGCTCGTCCAGGTGGCCGTGGGAGAGAACGATTTCGCGACCCATACGTTGCTCGAGTGGTTCATCACCGAACAGGTCGAGGAAGAGGCCACGGTCGACGCGATCGTGCAGCAGTTGAAGCTGGCCGATGGGGCTCCCGCCGCCTTGTTCCTGATCGACCGGGAACTCGGCTCCCGGACCCTGGCGGCTTCGGGCGGCCAGTCCGAGAACTAGACGCCGTTGCGACACTCGCGGGGATTCGCCCGGAGTGTGCCACGGACCCACGGAGGGGAGTGTCCCATGTTCGCGCTTTTTCGCCGCGAGAAATCGGGACGGTCCCCGGGAGCGGCTACCCTCCCACAAGCCTCTTGCGTATTCAGGTCCCGCCGGGTGGACGCCCGGCAGGACCGGTCTTAGAATGGCCGTTTTGAGTCGCCTCGTACGCAGGAGCCTTCGCCATGACTACCGACAACCACGCCGCTTCTCCACGTGACGTCTCCTCCCTCCCGCGCCGCGGGTTCCTTGCCGGGGCCGGCGCGATCGGGCTGTCGATCCTGAAGCCCGAGCTGGTCTTCGGCTCCCAGGCCAACACGAAGGTGAAGATCGGCCTGGTGGGCTGCGGCGGGCGCGGCACGTGGATCGCCAAGCTCTTTCAGGACCACGGCGGCTATCAACTCGTCGCCGCGGCCGATTATTTCAAGGACCGGGTCGACCGGGCCGGCGAGCAGTTCAAGATCGAGGCCGCGCGGCGCTACACGGGCCTGGACGGCTACAAGCGGCTGTTGGACTCGAAGCCCGACGCGATCGTCATCGAGAGTCCGCCGTATTTCCATCCCGAGCAGGCCATGGCGGGCGTCGATGCCGGCTGCCACGTGTACTGCGCCAAGCCGATCGCGGTCGACGTGCCCGGGTGCCTGACCATCGCCGAGGCGGGGCGCAAGGGCACCGAGAAGAAACGCTGCGTGCTCATCGACTTCCAAACCCGCACCAGCGAGTTCTACCAGGAAGCCATCCGCCGGGTCCACGCGGGCGACATCGGGCCGTTGGTCAACGGCGAGGCCGTCTACTACTGCGGCCCCACCTGGGGCGGCGACGAGGTGCTCGCGGCCGACCCCAAGAACCCCGAAAATCGCTTGCGCGCCTGGGGACTCGACCGGGTGCTCTCGGGCGACGTGATCACCGAGCAGAACATCCACACCCTCGATGTGGCCACGTGGATCGTCAACGCCGACCCCCTGCGCGCCTACGGCGTCTGCGCCAAGAAAGGTCGCCAGGACCACGGCGATTGCCACGACCACTTCTCGGTGATCTTCGAGTTCCCGGGCGACGTGACCGTGGCGTTCATCTCGAAGCAGTACGGCACAGGCTACGACGACATCGGCAACCGCATGTTCGGCCCCAAGGGCATGATCGAAGCGCATTATTTCGGGGCGACCTTCATCCGCGGCGAAAAGTCGTACAAGGGCGGCAAGCACGGCAATCTCTACACCGACGGGGCCATCAAGAACATCGCCGACTTCCATGCCTCGATTCTCAAGGGCGACTTCTCGAACCCCACCGTGGCCCCCAGCGTGCGGAGCAACCTCACCACGATCCTCGGCCGCACGGCCGCCTACAAGCGGGCCTCGGTCACCTGGGACGAGATGATGAAGACCGCCGAGAAGTGGGAATTCGCCGCCAAGTAGACGGGTGGTTACCATGCAACGCCTCGCCGCCCTCGGAGTGGCCCTGTGGCTGGCGGCCGTTTCGCCGGCCGCCCAGCCCGCGCCCAAGGTCGAGCCCCCACCCCGCGCCGCAGCTACCCGGCCGTTGCCGGCGATCGACAAGGCGTTCGTGTCGTTCCGCATCGGCGTGCCGCAGTGGCTGCCCGAGAAGCGCTTTCGCGAACTCCTGGCCCTGTTCGAGAAACACAAGGGCGTGACCGACGAGATCACGTTCTTCACGTCGGCCACCCATCCCCCGTTGCCCTTGGACGAGGTGCGGCGGCGCTGCGAGGTGCTCGCCTTGCGTGTGGCCGAGGCCCGGGCGCTGGGCTACCGGGCCGGAATCAACGTGCTGGCCACCATGGGCCACCACAACGAGAACCTGCCGAACTCGCTCTCGGCCGACTTCACTCGGGTGACCGACATCGCCGGCGGTGTCTCGCAGGGCTCGTTCTGCCCCAACGACCCCGGGTTCCAGGAGTACGTGCGCGAGTTGTATCGCTTGGCGGCCAAGGCCAACCCCGACTATCTCTGGGTCGACGACGACGTCCGCCTGGCCGGCCACATGCCCGTGGGACTGACCTGCTTCTGCGACCGCTGCCTGGCGATCTTCGAGCGAGAGTCGGGCGTGAAGTACACGCGGGCCGGCCTGCGCGCGGCCGGCATCGAAGGACCGCCCGAGAAGCACATGCCTGTGCGCAAGGCATGGCTCGCCCACAATCGAGCCACGATCGGGCGACTACTCGGCCTCGTCGAGCGCACGGTCCACGAGGTGAAGCCGGGCTTGCCTCTGGGGTTCATGACGGGCGACCGGTTCTTCGAGGGGTACGACTTCGACGGCTGGGCCGAGACCCTGGCCGGTCCCCAGCGGGCCCCGGTCTACTGGCGCCCCGGCGGCGGCTTCTACGAGGATTCCTGGACCGCTGGCCTGGTCGGCAAGTCGCACGAGATCGGGCGCCAGGTCGCCTTCCTGCCGCCGTCGGTCCGGTCGATCCAGTCGGAGATCGAGAACTTCCCTTACCAGCGGCTCAAGAAGGCCGGCCACATCACGGTCTTGGAAGCCGCCTCGCACCTGGGCGCCGGCTGCACCGGCGCGGCGTTCAATGTGCTGTCGGGCAACGACGAGCCGCTCGACGAGTTCGAACCCCTGGTGGCCCGAATCCGCCAGGCCCGGCCGCTCTTGGACCTCTTGGCCCGACACCTGGGGCGCGCACCGCCCGTCGGCCTCTTCGCCGTGTGGAACAAGGACATCGCGGCCGGCGCCGGCGGCGACTGGTTTGCGGGCGGCAACTACGCGGGCTTCTTTCCCCCGCAGGTCTTCGAGATCGGCCTTCCCCCGGCCTACCACCCCGACAGCGCCGTCGCGGCGATCCTCTCGCCGCAGGCGGTGGCGGTCTTGTCGAACGACCAGCTCACGCGGATCCTCTCGTCGGGCGTGTATCTCGATGCCGAGACCCTCGACGCCTTGAACCGCCGGGGCCTTCAGGAGTTGACCGGTCTGGCCGTCGAGACCCCGCTGCCGGTCGATTGCATCGAGGAGTTCACCGCCCATCCGCTCAACGGCCCGTTTGCCGGCCGCCAACGCGACTGCCGGCAGTCGTTCAACCATCTGGCCGGGTACGCGCTGAAGAGGCTCGACCCCAAGGCCCAGACGCTCGCCCGGCTGGTCGATTACGGCGGCAAGGAGAAGGCCGCGACGAGCATGGCAGTCTTCGAGAACCGCCTGGGCGGCCGGGTGTGCGTCTGCGCGTATTTCCCTTGGACGTTCCTGCACAGCCTGAGCAAGTCGTCCCAGATGAAGTCGGTCATGCGATGGCTTTCGCGCGATCGCCTGCCGGCCTACGCGGTGTCGTACCACAAGGTCAACCTCTGGGCTCGGCAGCCCGGCGACGGCCGGATCGCGATCGCGCTGGTCAACGCGAGCTTCGATCCGGCAGAGGATTTGGTGCTCGCCGTGCGCACCGGGGCCCAGCGGATTCGCGTCTTGGATATGGACGCGGCCGAGCGGGTTGTCGAGTCCGACGGGCAGGACGGCCCTTATCGTCACTTCCGGCTTCCCCGGGTCGATGCGTGGAGCGTGCGCCTGGTGGTCGCCGGGCCGTGACCGGGGGGTATCGCATCACCAATGCGGGCCGCCGGCGCGGACCCTTACCGGCGCGGCCACCATCCGATAGGATGCAAGTGGGCAGACACCCCCGAACTGTCCTGGCACCCGCAAGGCCGCGATGGAGACAGTCCTCTTGTCTTGCGGGCCTTCGTTTTCCCTTGCTCTTGGCGGACCCGTCTCTTGCACCGTCGCTCCTCCAACAACGCACAGCGCACCTTCTCGATCGTCAGCCTCGGGTGCCCCAAGAACCTCGTCGATAGCGAGCGGATGCTGGGACTACTCAACCTCGAAGGCTACCAAATGCTCCCGCGCCCCGAGGGCGCCGATTTCGTCATCGTCAATACCTGCGGGTTCTTGAGGGCAGCCCGAGCCGAATCGCTCGAAACGATCCGCGAGATGATTCGCCTGAAGCGCCAGGGGCAACTGCGCGCGGTGATCGTGGCGGGATGTCTGGCCCAGCGCGACAAAGAGGCCCTGCTCGAGCAGTGCCCCGGCATCGACCAGTTGGTCGGTGTCTTTGGCCGGGACGAGATCGTCAAGGCGGCCGATCGGCTTTTCGGGCAGCTCGACGAGCAAAGGACGCTTTTCAGGCCGGCCTCGACCCGGGCCCTGTCCGACGCCGACCGCCTCCGGTTGACCCCTCGCCACTTGGCCTACTTGAAGATCGCCGAGGGCTGCGATCGGCTCTGCACCTTCTGTTCGATCCCGTCGATCCGGGGTAGACACGTGAGCAAACCGGTTGCCCAGGTGGTGGCCGAGGCCGAGCAATTGGCCGGCGATGGGGCGCGCGAGCTGATCGTGGTGGCTCAAGACACCACGTCGTACGGCATCGATCTCGATGGCGAGCCGGGCCTGGCGCGCCTGCTGGCCCGGCTCGAGCAAGTCCAGGGGATCGAGTGGATCCGCTTGATGTATCTGTACCCGATGCACTTCACCGAGCCCCTCGTGGAGGTCCTCGCGTCGAGTCGCAAGATCGTTCCGTATCTGGACTTGCCCCTTCAGCACATCAACGACCGGATACTTCGCCGGATGAACCGCCGGGTGACTCGGGCCCAGACCGAACGGCTGCTCGATCTCTTGAGGCAGCGCGTCGCCGGGCTGGTGTTGCGGACCACGTTCATCACGGGATTTCCGGGCGAAACGGAAGACGAGTTCGCCGAGTTGGTCGAGTTCGTGCGAAGCCGACGATTCGAGCGTGTGGGGGTCTTCGCCTACTCGCGCGAGCCCGACACCCCCGCCGACCGCCTGCCCGGCCACCTGCCCGAAAAGGTCAAGCAACACCGCCGCGACCGGCTCATGGAGGTCCAGCAACCCATTGCGTTCGCGTGGAACCAGGCCCAGGTGGGTCGGCAACTCGACGTCATCCTCGATCGTGATATCCCCGGGCAGGAAAACGCGCTCGTCGGCAGGAGCTATGCCGACGCCCCGGAAATCGACGGGGTGGTCTACGTAACGGGGGATGGCCTATCCCCCGGCCAGATCGTCCCCTGTGAAATCGTCGCCGCCCGCGGCTATGATATGATTGCGGCAGCCGTCGGTCCACCGCGCTAGGGGCCTGTAAAAC
>JANLFZ010000193.1:0-5037 GCA_024653385.1 Thermoguttaceae bacterium
GTCATCCGCCGGCCGCGCGTTACCCGTGTCCCTTGCTCCACGGTCGATATCTATCCGACCCTGCTGGAACTTGCCGGCGCCCGCGCGCCGCGCCAGCCCACGCTCGACGGCATCAGCCTTGTCCCGCTGTTCGAGAACAAGATGGAATCCCGCCCGCGCCCCTTGGGTTTCTGGGATTACGCGATCGGCGGCCTTCCCGTTCGGAGCACGGAACTTCTCGAGCAACTCGCCAGGGAGCAGTCCTCCGGCGCGGTGCGGCCCGCCGACGAGGTGGAGCCGATCCCCGCGGCCCAGTCGCGCCGCGATTACTCGGACCGGAGCTTCCCGGGACATGCGGCCTGGCTCGACGGCGATTGGAAGCTGCACCGCATCGAGGCGAAGTCCGGCCGGGTGACGTGGGAGTTGTACGATCTCGCCGCCGACCGCACCGAGTCGGTGGACCGGCTTTCCGCCGAGCCCGATCGGGCCGCGCGCATGAAAGCCGAATTGACCGCGTGGCTCCGTTCGGTCGTGGCGAGCCTCAACGGCAAGGACTGATCCACCCGGCCCTGCGCAACCGACACCTTCGAACCACTTCAACGCCCAGGAGGAATCGTCATGAGTTTCAAGCCGAACCGGACCATGGGACGACGCGCGTTTCTAGCCGCCGGGGCCGGCGCCGCCGGGCTGGTGCTTGGAGCATCGCCGGGGTCGGCGGCGCCGTCGGGGTTGCGGGCGGGCGAGGCGACCGTCGAGATCACGCCCCCGCTGGGCATCGAGATGGGAGGCTTCCACCGGTCGCCCGGCAACGAACGGCGGATCCGGGGCATTCGCCAGCCGACGTTCGCGCGGGCCCTGGTGCTCCAGTGCGGCTCGACCACCGTGGCCGTCTGCTCCCTCGACGTGGCCTGCGTCGGACGCGAGATGGCCGATCGGATCCGAAACGACGCGGCACGCGAGGCCGGCATCCCCCCCGACCACGTGCGCGTGGCCTCGACGCACACGCACTCCATGCCCGGCTTCTGCTTTCTGCGCCAATGGGGCGCGATCCCTCGCGACTTCATGGCGGTGGTCGAACGCCGGACCGTCGAGGCCGTGCGCCGGGCCAAGGCCGACCTGGCTCCAGCCGAGTTGCTCGTGGGCAAGAGTCGCGCGGCGGGTGGAAACCACAACCGGACCACCAAGACCTTCAAGACCGACGAGCAGTTCGGCCCCAAGGCGACCGACGACCAGCGCTGGCTCGACACGACGATCCACGCCATGCTCTTCCCGCGCGCCGCCGGCAAGCGGACCCTGCTCTGGTACCACTTCTCGGCCCATGCGGTCTGCTATGCCGACGAGATGGCCGGCCCCGACTGGCCGGGCGAGGTGGCCCAGCTTGTGCGGGAAAGCGACAAACTCGAAGCCTCGTTCCTCCAGGGACACTGCGGCGACGTGAACCCGGGCGACGGCAAGGACTGGCGGGGCGAGATCCGCCAGACCGTCTCGGCCATCTACCCGGCGCTGCGCCAGGCGATCGCCAACGCCTCGCCCGTCAAGGCCGAACCGCTCGGCTCCGTGCGCAGCGAGTTCCGCGTGCCGTACGATCTCGAACGATTCAAGGACTGGCTGGCCCGCTACCGCCGCGACCCCAAGCAGTGCGTGTCGGGCGAGTGGGTCGATGCGGGCTTTGCCGAGGACTGGTTCCGCGGCAACGCGAACCGCGATTTGAGCCAGACCCACCTGCCGATCACGCTCAGCGCGATCCGCCTCGGCGACGTGGGGATCGTCTTCCACCCGGCCGAGCTGTACAGCTTCTACGGGCTGGCGATCCGCCGCGATTCGCCGCTGCCGCACACGCTGGTGACGGGCTACACCGACGGGATCATCGGCTATCTGCCCGACCCGAAGGCGTACGCCGCGGGGGAATACGCGGCGATCACCGTGCCGAAAATCCTCGACTATCCCCCCTTCGCTCCGGATGCTGCCCGGCAGACCGCCGCGGCCGCCTCGGCACTCCTCCGGCGTCTGGCGTGAGCATCGCTCCACGGAGTTTCGTGACCCTGGGAGCGTCCCGGGTGTGTCACTGCTTGCCTGCGGATGGTGAGGACGTTCTCCGCCTGGTTGCCGGCAGCGTGCAAGCCGCGGCACGCGGGCTTGTGCGTTTCGGGCGCCGACGCCGTCAGGGCTCCGTCGAAATCCCTTGCGATGCCTGGTAGCGCAGCCAGACTTCGTCGCCGATCTCGGGAAGGGCCTGTGCGAACCGCCAGATGAGGTCGTTCAAGGCCAGCCAGTCGGTGGCCTCGAACCGGAACGTGAGGGCCGATTCGGTCACCGAGCCGCGGACCAGGGCCCAGCCCTCGGGGAACTCGACGCGTACTCCGTCGAGTTCCGAGCGCGGGCGATCGGGCCAGGCCCGTCGCACGAGGTCGAGGATGCGGCGTTGCCGGGCGGCGGGCAGCGCGACGCGAAGGTCGGGCGTCGAGAACACCCTGGGACATCGGCGTCGCAGGTCCGACAGGCGCACGCCTGAATGCGCCAAGAAAGCGATCATCCGGCAGGCGGCATACAAGCCGTCGTCACCGCCGTCCAGCTCGCGGAAGAAGTAGTGGCCGCTGACCTCGGCCCCGAACAGCGCGCGGGTCTTGAGCATGCGCGTGCGCAGGAAGGCGTGGCCGCTCCGCTCGACGATCGGCTCGGCGCCGAGTTGCCGCGCCGACTCGGCAATGCGGTCGGAGAACTTCAGGTCGTAGACGAACCGTTCGCCGGGCCATTGGTCGGCGAAGCTTTGCAGCAGAATCCACGTGGCCTCTTCGGCCGTCAGCGCGTTCCCCTCGTCGTCGACGAACGCCACCCGGTCCCCGTCGCCATCGAACGCGATCCCCATGTAGGCCCCCTGATGCTCCACGGCTTGGGCCAACTCGTCGAGCAGCTCGTGGCGCGAGCAGTCGGGAATGCGGCCGGCGAAGGCGGCGTCGGGCGAGTCGTGGATCGGCGCGAAGACCGAGTGCGGGAAGACCGCCTGAAGGTATCGCCGGCTGCGGCATGCCCAGCAACCGTGCATCGGGTCGAGCACGATCGGGTGAGGGACCGGCGGCGTCTCGGCCCAAACCTCTTGAAGCCAGGCCACGTAGTCGAAGGTCACGTCGAGACGGCGGGGCACGGTCCGCTTGCGGCGCGCGCGGCAGGCGCCGGGCTGGGTGGCGTGTTGCAGCGCGCGCACGTCCGCCCGGGTCGGAGGCAGCTCGCCCACCATCCACTTCAGCCCGTTGACGTGGGCCGGGTTGTGCGACGCCGTGACGATCGCGCAGGCCGGCGCCCGCAGCCGGCGTTTGGCGTAATAGATCATGGGCGTGGGCAGGATGCCGACGTCGACCACGTCGACCCCGGCCCGGCACAACCCCTCGGCCAAGGCCGCGAGGAACTCGGGGGTCGAAGCCCGCACGTCGCCGCCGATCACGAACTTCTCCCCGGGCGCGATCCGACGCCCCAGGGCCAAACCCCACACGCGATACAGGTCGGGCGAGAGTTCCGTCGTCGCGTCGCCGCGGATATCGCACGGCTTGTAGATGCTCACAGCGGTCCTCGGAACGGGAATGCGTCGCCGGTCCCAGCCGGCAGGAACGTGCGTTCGATGGGCCCCACTCCTCCAGTTTCCCCTCGTCTCCGAAAAAACGCAAATCCAAGCCCTGTTCGGTCCTCCGCGCTTCCGCCGGGGCCAAGCGGTGTGCCGGCGAGAACCTCGCCGCGCTACGGGTAGCCCGCCATCAGTCGCGCGTACTCGTCCCGAAGCACCGGCATCGCGCCGGGCCGGCCGGCGACCATCGCCCCCACGGCGTTGGCGAACGACGCCTGCGAAACGGGCGGCCAGCCGCGAAGCTGGGCCACGATCAGCGCTGCCGTGAACGCGTCGCCGGCCCCAACCGCGTCCACGACCTTGACCGGCACGCCGGGCTGATCGACCACCTCGTCGCGCGAGATCAACACAGCGCCCCGCTCCGCGCGGGTGATGCACACCGTCTCCACCGCGAAACGCCGCTGGAGGGCTCGGGCGAACGCGATTTCGTCGGGCGAATCGAACCCGAACAGCCGGTCGAGCACTTGGACTTCATCCGCGTTGAGCTTCACCACGCGCGAGGCGGCCAACGACAATCCAACCCGCGACCGGTCGTACCAATGCTGCCTCAAATTGACATCATACACGACCAGGCAACCGGGCCGGGCCACGCCGAGGCATCGCTGAATGGTCTGGCGCGCCTGCGGCGAACGTTGGGCCAGCGTGCCGAAGCAGATCGCCGAGGCCCGCGACATCAGCTCTTCCCACGACGCGTCGAACTCCAACCCGTCCCAGGCGACGTCCTCGTGAATGACGTACGTCGGATGATCAGGCCGCGACGTATCGACCGTGACCGTTCCCGTGGGACGGCTCGGATCGCGCTGGATCCACTCGGTCGAGAGTCCCTGCCGTACCAGGAAATCGATCAATTCGTCGCCCAGCGCGTCGCTGCCGACGCGCGAACAGACGACCCCACGGCAGCCCAGTTGGCTCGCCTGGAACGCCACGTTGGCCGGGGCGCCGCCGGGTCGCCGCGAGTCGCCGAAGACATCCCAAAGTAGTTCGCCCAGGCCCACGACGAGCGGTGACGTTTCGAAGACCATGCTTTCCAAAGCCCGCAGCGGGTTTCTTGCCCCCAGGGGGTCGCGCAACCAGTCTATCCTACCGGCACCAAACCATGACAGACCAGCGATTACTCCCGTAGAAAATAGAGCCGATTGCCCGTTGCTTCCTCACGATTCCCCTTCTCTGAGGGGTTTCGTGGCTGGGTTGCCGTGGCGTCATATCAATCGTTCGGCGGTTTGTGGGTTGAATCCGTCGAATCCGGGATAGGCGGTTTGGTGAAGGTCGGGCTATAATCGGGGCCCACACGGATAAGGAAGTCGCTCTCCAACTCGACATTGCGGTTCGACGATGCTCGGACAAGGAAGTCCGAAAAACCGGGTTCGTTGGGTATCGCTTTTATGGTGGACTGCCATTGGCCTTCTTTGGGGAGGCGGTGGAAGGGTATCTCTATGGGGTGA
>JANLFZ010000193.1:5047-8326 GCA_024653385.1 Thermoguttaceae bacterium
ACCCGAAGACAAAGACTCACCTCGGCCGCTTCGATCCGGACAGCAGACCACCCAGGATGCCGGCTCGCGCTAGCGATTTGGGTCGTCCTGGGGCTGTCTGCTGTCCGGATCGAAGCGGCCGAGGTGAGTCTTTGTCTTCGGGTTGCCTGGGGAGGGGGGGCCGAGCGGCTCTGGCAAGGGAGAATTGCCCTAAGCGAGGGGACCCTGGCTGACCCGATCGCCTTAGGCATCGAGGCCGACGAGGCGGGATCCATGTGGCTCGAGCCGGGCAACCCCCCAGCCCTGCCGATCCGCGACAAAGGACCCAAGGCCGCCTCGGTGTCGGGCGCACCCGGCTATCTCACCGTACACCAGCGAAGCCCTCGAACGTACGACGCGGTGGACCTGGCGGTCAGCGCCCCGGCCGGCGCGTCGTTGCTCGTTGCGCTTTGGGCATCGGACGATACCAAGGAACCGCGGTGGATCGAGATCCGCCTGGCCGACATTCTTCGCAACGGCTATTCCATCGAGCTGGACGACCGCGGCAACCGGCTGGTCGCCCATCGTCGGCCGGGCGACGACTTGCGCGTGCGCCTGCCACGCCGGGCCCTCGTCTACCGGCCCGACGAGGCATTCCAGTGCGAAGTCATCCCGCATCTTGCGTCGATCGAGTCGGGCACGAAGGTCAAGATCAAGTTGCAGTTGTTGGCGGGGCGGACGTCGCAAGAACTCTGGACCGACGAGCGCCCCGCGGTGGCGGGCGACCCCGCGCCCCTCGCTATAGATATCCCCCTGTCGAAGTACAGCGAGGGCGTTTACGACCTCATCATCACGGCCCACCATGCGGGGAGGCTGCCTTGGGCGCAGCCATTGCGGCCTTCGCTTGGGCTTCGGTCGCCGGTGGCCGAGCGGAATGTCCAGTTCGTGGTGCTCGACCCGAAAGCCCCGGCACCGGCCGTGGGCGAAGGCCGCCTGAACACCGTGGTGGAGATCGATCCGGCCAACCCGAAATGGTGGGAACGTCTTGCCAAGCCGCCCGCGCTGTCGCGTTTGTCTCGTCTTGGGAAAGGGCCCTTGGGAAACGGCAATCTGCGCACGGTGCGCCATGCATTGGGCGAGGTCGCCGAATTGGCGCCCAGCAAGGCGGGCGACCCGAGCTGGGAGGCGTACACGCTGCCGATCTCCAGGCCGGGCGAGCCCCATGTTCTCGAGATCGACTACCCTAGCGACGTGGTTCAGACCTTGGGGATCAGCGTGGTCGAGCCGAATGCTGCCGGGGCCGTGGTTCCGATCGGGCTCGACTCGGGAGTCGATCAGCCCGAGACGCTGCTGGGCCCTCAGGGACCACCCCGATGGCTCCATCACCGCGTGGTATTCTGGCCGCGCACCAAGACGCCCATGGTCCTGGTGACCAACCGCAGGGATCGGGTCCCGGCGGTGTACGGCAAGATCCGGGTTCAGGCGGGCTGGGCCAGGCCGCCTCGGGCGTTTCCTCCCGGGCCGGCGCCCGAGAGGCTCTTGGGCGCCTACCTGGATCGGCCCTTGTTTCCCGAGAACTTCTCCGCCACCGAGTCGCTCGGGTCGCTCAGCGAGTTGAGCGTCGACGACTGGATGACCTTCTACGAGGGCGGCACGCGCCTAATCGACTACCTGCACCATGCGGGGTGGAACGGCTTGATGCTCTCGGTGGCTGCCGACGGGAGCACGATCTATCCCAGCGAAATCTTCGCGCCGACGCCGCGGTACGATACGGGCGCGTTCTTCGCGACAGGGCAGGACCCGGTGCGCAAGGACGTGTTGGAATTGCTCTTCCGCCTGTTCGACCGCGAGGGGCTCCAATTGGTTCCGGCGATCGAGTTCGCCTCGCCGCTACCGGAACTCGAAGCGGCCATCCGCCGCGGGGGAACCGAGGCGGAAGGGTTTCGATGGATCGGGCCGGACGGCGCGGCATGGCCGCAAGTCCACCGACCGCACCGCGGCAAGGCCCCCTATTACAATGTCCTGCATCCCCGGGTCCAGGAGACGATGCTGGCGGCGGTGCGCGAGGTCGTGGCGACGTACGGGCGCCATCCGGCGATGGGGGGCCTGGCGCTTCAGCTTTCCGGCTACGGTTATGCCCAGTTGCCCGGGCCCGAATGGGGCCTCGACGACGCGACGATCGCGCGCTTCGAGCAGGACACTCGGATCCGCCTGCCCGCCGCCGAGGGGCCGGCCCGGTATCGCCGGCGCGCGGAGGCGCTCCTTCACGTGCGGCCCGACGGCACGCGCGAATGGCGACGCGAGTGGCTCGAATGGCGCGCGGCCCAGATGAGCCGCTTCTACCGCCGCGTCTTCGAGGAGGTCAACGCGGTCCGGCCCGGCGGGCGTTTGTACCTGGCCGGCGGCGAGATGTTTCTGGGTCCCGACTGGGACGAGGAGTTGCTCCCCAGCCTGCCGCGGAGGCTGACCCTCACGGACGCGATGCTCCGCGTCGGCATCGACCCGCGGATGTTCGGCGAGGATCGCGGGATCGTCCTGTTGCGCTCGGAGCGCGTCGTGCCGCAGACTTCGCTCGCGCGGCAGGCGGCCAGCCTCGAGATCGGCCAGATGCCCGATATCGACCGCTACTTCCAGCCCCTCTGGCCGACCGGATCGCTGTTCTTCCATCCGCCGCAGGATCTGCGCGTGGCGTCGTTCGACGAGCAGTGCCCGTTCCGGCCTTGCTACACGTGGTTGGCCGCCCAGGTGGCGCCATCCGGCGCGAACAACCGGCGGCGGTTCGCGCATAGTCTGGCGACGCTCGATGCGCAGGCAATGTTCGACGGCGGCTGGACCTTGCCCTTGGGACAAGAGGACTCGTTTCGCGAGCTGGCGGCCGTGTACCGCCAGTTGCCCGCCGTGCGGTTCGACACCGCGGCCTCGCCCGGCGGGGCGTCCGGCCAGCCGGCCACGGTCCGGTACGCCACGAGGGGCGAGCGGACCTACGCCTACCTGGTCAACGACGCGCCGTTTCCGGTGACGGTGCGCGTGCGCGTCGATCTGCCCGCCGGCTGCCGGATCGAGCCTCTGGTGACGACGCGTCCCGTCGGGCCGTTGGGCCGCGACGCCGAGGGCACGTACTGGGATGTCGCGTTGGAACCCTACGATCTCGTCGGGGCCTGGTTCTCGGCCCCGGGAGTGCGATTGCACGCCCCCCAGACATCGTTCGGCCACGAAGTCCAGGCCGCGCTCGAGAAGCGGCTACGCGATTTGGGCGATCGCGCGGCGGCGATCCGCGTGCCGCCTCTTTTGGACGCGCTCGAAAACCCGGGGTTCGACCGC
>JANLFZ010000193.1:8336-10887 GCA_024653385.1 Thermoguttaceae bacterium
GTCCGGGCCGGACCCCGTCCCGGGCTGGACGGCCATCGCGCCGCCCGGCGTGACCGTGGGGTTGGACAGCACGGCGCCGCTCAACGGCAAGCACTCGGTGCGCCTTGCCAGCACGGGACCGGCGGGTGGTCTGGCCAGCCACCCCTTTGCCGCCCCCGCCACGGGCCGCCTGTCGCTGTCGGTATGGCTCCGCGTGGCCGACGCGGCGCGCCAGCCGCCCTTGCGCCTGACCGTGGCCGGCAAGTTCCAAGCCCGCGACTTCATCCGGTCGGCCTACGTCGGGCAGGCCGCCGAGGCCAGGCCCATCCGGACCGACTGGACGCAATTCGTCGTCCATGTCACCGATCTGCCGCTGGAGAACTTGTCGGACCTTCACCTCCGGTTCGAACTGACCGGCCCCGGCGAGGTGTGGATCGACGACGTGCAGCTTTCCGACCTGGCCTTCCGCCGGGAAGAAGGCAACGCGCTGATGCGCCTGCTGGCGCCGGCGCCGGCGATGCTGGAGAACGGCCGGGTGGGCGACTGCCTCCATTTGCTCGAGGGTTACTGGCCGCGATTCCTCGTGGAGCACGTGCCGGTAGCGCCGGCGGCCGTGGCGCAGAAGCCCGAACCGCCGGCTTCGGCGCCGAAGGAGCCCGCGCGCTCCGCCCGGCTCATCGACCGCGTGAAGAACCTCGTTCCCGAGCGCCTTCGGTAGGGCCCCGACCGTTGCCCGAGCCCATCGGCTCGAGTATTCCCAGGCGCCAAGGAATCTGGCCATACGGCTTGCCCGCCCTCGCCTGGTCGCTGGCGCCCTGGAACAAGAACCGCAAGTTCGCCGGGTCGACTTCAAGCCGCTGGTCGATGCCCGCCCGCAGCAACTCGCCGTGGCTGATCGAGTCGGTCCAACGCTCGCGCGCGGGTTTCGTGTTGGCCATGCTGGCGAAGGAGTGGTCCTTGGTGGCGGCCAGGGGTTGCCACGGGCCGTCGAGCCGATCGGCCAGATAGGCCTTGTAGTACCGCCAGCCGTGGCCCCCCTGCGCCTCGACGAGCGTCAGGTACTTGTCGAGTCCTTGAAGCTTGTAGGTGTGGCTGGCCTCGAAGATATCGCCCTGGATGGCCAGACGCGCCTCGGACCAGCCGCCGGGGAAGTCCTCCAGACGCGTCTCTTCGCGCCACATCCGGCCATCGAGCGTGGTGAAGAACAGGTGGGCCTTCTCGTCGTCGCAGATGATCCAGAAATCCAGCCCGCTCTTGCCGTCGGCCTGCTTCGCGCCGAGCGGCTTGAGTTTGCTCCAGCTTTCGGGGTCGGCGATGTCGGTCGTGGTCGAATACGCGGCCCCGTACTTGGGCTGCCACGATTCGTCGCTGGCCTGACAGATCAGGTACCACTTCTGGTGCGGGGCGAAGTAGAAGACCTGCGGGGCGCAGAAGAAGCCGTCGCTGGGGTGCAGCACGTGCCGCCGCGCCGAGCCCGCCTCGCGCCAATCGCTGAACGTCAGGTACTCGATCTGGTGACTTCGCTTCTGGCTGCGGATCGTGCAGAACAGGTGCCAGCGCCCCCGGTGGAAGACGATGCTGGGGTCCTTGACCGAATAGCAAGGGTCCTCGGGCCGGTCGGCGGGCGCCACCAAGGGATCGCTGATTCTCCATTGGAAGCGGCCGGCGAGCAAATCGTCCGGCGCGCCGCGGCTCGCCCGGACCGCCGGCCGGTCCTCGCCGGCCCAAAGCGGCCAGGCCACGCCGATCAGCATGCACCCCAGAATCGTCCAGAAGCACTTCTTGCCCAGCGGGTTCATACGGTCGTCTCCTGTTGGAGGATGGCTGGCCAAAGCGGGTTCGCCGGAAACCGTCCCTCCATTATGGCGGCCAGCGCGGCGGTGTAAACCGCGCGGCTCGGCCGGGGCTTCTTACGGCTTCCGCCCCGGGCGACGCTCGGCCTTGGCCTCGTAGGGATCCTCGGGCCAGGCGTGTTTGGGATAGCGCCGCCGCAGGTCCTTGCGCACCTGGTGGTACGTGGTCTTCCAGAAACTCGCCAGGTCGTCGGTCACCTGCTGCACGCGCAGGTTGGGGGCCAAGAGGTGCAAGAGCACGCGAACGCGGCCGGAGGCCACGCGAGGCGTCTCCATCAGCCCGAACACCTCTTGAATGCGCACCGCAAGGACCGGCGGCTTGCCCGGTTCATAGCGCAGTCGGATCCGGCTGCCGCTGGGCACGACGATCCGTTCGGGCGCCTCGCGCTCGACCGCCCGGCGCTGCTCGGGGGTCAGCAAGCCCTCGAGATGGGCAAGCCAAGGGGCCTTGCGCAACTCGTCGAACGACCGGCAACCCCGCGCCACCGCCGGCAACAGGGCCCGAAGCGATGGCTCGTCCAACGAAGGCAGGCCAAGCTCGGGCATCCACTCGGCCAGGCACTGCACGCGGCGCACGTAGTCGGCCGTCGCCGGATCGTCCCACGGAAAGACCTCGTCGAACGACTCGGCCGCCGCCTCGGCCAGAAGCCGCCGGGCGGCGTCGAACGACTCGGGGCCACTCGATTCGGAAAGCGCCGCGGGCGATTCCTCCAAGAGCA
>JANLFZ010000194.1 GCA_024653385.1 Thermoguttaceae bacterium
GCCGCCAGGCGTACCGGCTGCGGACGCTCCTCCAGGTGCTGTTCCCGGTGGCCATCCTATGTTTTGCCTTGCTGGTCGCCGTGTTCGCCATATCGTATTTCTATCCGCTCGTCACGATGATCGAGGCCCTGGTTTGAACATGCCGCGGCGAGGAGCCATCCTGTTGGAGTGTGCCATCGCGGGCGCCATGTTGGTGCTGACGGCGAGCGTCTGGCTCCAGTTCTTCACCGCCGCGGCGGCCCAGCGCCGTGCCAGCCGCTGGCGCGAGACGGCTTACCTCGAAGCGGCCAACGCCCTGGAACGGGTGGCCCTCCGGCCGTGGGAGTCGCTGACCCCGGAGAAAACGGCCGACGTGCGGCTTTCGGACGACGCGGCCCGAATGCTGCCCGAGGGCAAGTTGACCATCGAAATCGCCCCGGTTCCGGGCACGCCCGAGGCGAAACGGCTCGCGGCGACGGTCCACTGGGAGCCCCAGCCGGGCTTTCCCCAGAAGGTCCGGCTGGTCGCGTGGAGGCATCGCCGGCCATGAGACATCGCCAACGCCACGGTTGGACCCTGATCGAACTCGTCGCCACCATGACGGTGGCCACGACGATGTTCGGCATCTTGTTCGCCCTGATTCACGGGTTCTTCCGTTTGGAACGCCGGTCGCGCGAGGAACTGCACACGCGGTCGTCGCTGGAACGCCTGGCAACGCAATTCCGCGACGACGCCCACGCGGCGCGGGCTCTCGCGCCAGCGCCGGCCGCCGACGGGCCGTCCCCGGCCGGTTGGGACCTGCACCTGGACGGCGGGCGGCGGGTCGAGTACCGTGTGGTCGACGAGGGGCTGGATCGCATCGAGCGCGTCGGGGACCGGATCGAGCGACGTGAACGGTACCGCCTTCCCGAAGCAATGGCCGCCTCGGTGGACCTTCCGAGTGAAAAGACCGGCTCGATGGCCGTGTTGCGCATCGCCCCGGACGGCTCGGCGCCGCCGGAGCCCGACAACCATCCGGTGCGGATCGAGGCCGCGCTGGGGTTCGATCGTCGGTTCGAGACAAGGGGGCGATAGACTATGGGTGTGCCACTTTCTGCCTGCGGCCTTCATCGACCCGTTTCGAAGCGTTCCAAGCGATCCGGCCGCAGGCAAGCAGTGTGCGCCCGGGATGTCCGCCGATCAGCACGGTTTGCACGCTGCCGGCAGACGCGGCTTGGCCCGGATGACGTTGCTGGCCGGCAGCGTGCCGGTACTCGTATGCGGCAGCGCGGGGTCGTGTTGGTCGCCGTGCTGGCGTGCGTTGGGTTGGCGGGGCTCTTGATGTTGTCGGTGGCCCGGTTGGCCGCCACGAGACGGATCGAGGTGCGCCAGGTCGGCCGGGCTCTCCAGGCCCGGTGGCTGGCCGAATCGGCCCTTGACCGGGCCGCGGCCCGGTTGGCGGCCGACCCGGGCTACACGGGCGAGACCTGGACCGTCTCGCCCGACGCGCTGGGCGGCGACGAGGGCGGTTCGGTGCGGATCGAGGTCCTGGCAATCGCCGACCAGCCGGCCCGGCGGCGCGTGCGCGTCCAGGCCGACTATCCCGACGACCCGACGAGCCGTATCCGTGTGAGCAAAGAAATCACCATAGCACACCAACCCGAAGCGCCAGCGAGGGCCAAAGACAACCCGCGCGCCGGTGACGTCAGACTGTGTCGTAGATCATCGTAGCACACTAACCCGAAGCGCCAGCGAGGGTCCTAGCCAACCCGAAGCGCCAGCCGGCGCGCCGGTTGACCGGAAACCTAGCGAGGGTCAAAGGCCGGCCCATCGGCTGGCGATAGGAGCTTCTGGTGCCCTCGCTGGCGCGTCGGGATAGTATGGAGGCGGCCCTCGCTGGCGCGTCGGGTTAGTATGGAGGCGGCCCTCGCTGGTGCGTCGGGATAGTATGAGGGCGCTACCCCACGTTTGGGAGACGACTTATGGGTTCGGTCAAGCGAGCCGGGTTTACGTTGGTCGAGCTGCTGGTGGTCATTGCGATCATCAGCATTCTGATCGCTTTGTTATTGCCCGCGGTCCAGGCAGCGCGCGAGGCGGCGCGGCGCGCAAGCTGCACGAACCACCTGGCGCAGATCGGGCTGGCGCTGCACAGCTACGAGCACGCGCACCAGACCTTCCCGCCGGGGGTGGTCAACGACAAGGGCCCCATCCGCAGTGAGCCGATCGGCTACCACATGAGCTGGATGGTCCAGATCCTCCCCTATGTCGAGGAGACGAACACCTACCGGCACATCGACTTTAGGGAAGGGGCCTATTCGAAGAAGAATGCCGCGCCGCGCGAGGTGAAGATCGATCTGTTCCTGTGCCCGTCCGATAGCGGCGGCTATGGCACGGGCACGTGGACCCCGCCCGAGGCGGCCGGCCCAGGCGCCCAGCCGATGGCACCCCCAGGCTTGAGCAACTACGCCGGTTGCCACCATGACCGCGAGGCCCCCATCGACAAGGACAACGCGGGCGTGCTGTTTCTGAACAGCCGCATCCGGCCGCGCGACGTGACCGACGGCATGGCGCACACGATCTTCGTGGGCGAGAAGCGGATCGAGCCGTCGGACCTGGGCTGGATCTCGGGCACGCGTTCGACGCTCCGCAACACGGGGCTCGCCCCCGCCATGCTGGCCGCCCAGGGGCTCCAGCCCGTGCCCGGGATGCCCGGCGTGTGGACTCCCCCAGTCCCCTTTGCCGAACCCCCGGACGGCGATGCCGAACCACCCGACCCGACGAAGCCCATGGAACCAGCCAAGCCAATCGACCCGGCCAAGGCCCTGCTCGTGGTCGGCAGCTTCGATTCGAACCACCCTGGCGGGTTCAATGTGCTCTTGGGCGACGGAGCCGTGCGGTTTCTCATGCAAACCGTCGACCCCAACACGTTCTCGAAACTCGGCCACCGCGCCGATGGCCAGTTGGTCAAGAACCGATGGTAGCCGACGAACCACGAGGCGAACTCCCCCGCGTCCGGTCCCGCGCCAAGGTAGCGCTGGCCTCGATCTTCCTGGCCACGATCCTCGTGGCGGTGGTGGCCGCTGCGCTGCGCACGGCAGTCGACACCGAGGACGCCGAAACGCTCGCCTTCGGGGCCAGTGTCGGACTGCTGATCGGATGCCTGGCCGCGCCCATGCTGCGCTCGGGCGGTCGGCCGCTTTGGGCAAACCTCGGCCTGGGTATGACCTTGGGCCCGCTGGCCGGCATCCTCGCGGTCTCGCCGCACGCCTTTCCCGCGGCCGCGATGGGCAGTGCGGTGCTGATCCTCTTCGCGGCGATCGTGCGGCGGTTCTCAGCCCGGCCGGCCAGCCCTACCGACGCCTCAGAGACTCCACCCCCCGCACACTAACCCGAAGCGCCAGCGAGGGTCCAGCATACCAACCCGAAGCGCCAGCGAGGGTTCCGGGCAGCGCGACGCGCCAGCGAGGGGACCGGTCATTGGGCCCTCGCTCGCGCGTCGGGTTTGTATGGAAAACCCTCGCTGGCGCGTCGGGTTGGTATGGGTGCGGGCCGCGTCGGCTATTCCAGCGAGATTTCGGCCTTGGGCAGGGCCTTCTCGAGCTTCTGGATCCCCGCGTCGGTGACCTTGGTGAAGCGTAGGTTGAGGGTCTTCAGCGCTTTCAGCTTGGCCAGGTGCTCCACGCCCGCGTCGGTGACCGCGGTGTCTTCGAGGCTGAGGCTGGCCAGGTTCTTCAGACCGGCAAGGTGCGCAAGCCCGGCATCGGTGACGGCCGTCTGGTTCAGGCTGAGCCAGCGGAGGTTGACCAGTCCGGCCAGATGGGCCAGTCCGGCGTCGGTGATCTTGGTGTGCCAGAGGTCGAGTCGCTGGAGCTTCGTGAGGCCCTTGAGGTGGACGAAGGTCTCGTCGGTGCAATGGGTCTCGCTCAGGTCGAGGTCCTCAAGGTCCTTGAGCCCGGCGATGTGGGCCAGACCCGCCCCGGTGATCGGCGTGCCGCGGACTTTCAGCCGGCGGAGTTTCTCCAGCGACTTGAGGTTCTGTAGGCCCTCGTCGTTCACGCCGGGCAGCCGGAAGAGGTCGATCTCTTCCATCGGGAACTTGCCCAGTTTTGCCAGGGTGGCGTTCGTGATGCCGGCAGCGTCTTCGATCGAGATGACCCGCAGGTTGGGCAAGTGGTCGAGGATATCCAGGGCGCTATCGGTGATGTACGGGTTGCGGAGTCGGAGGGCCTTGAGGTTGACCAGGGTCTTGAGTTGGCCGATGCCCTCGTTGTTGATCTGCACGCACCCGCGGATGTCGAGCAGGCGGAGTTTGGTCAGCTCCTTGACGTGGTTCATCCCCTCGTTCGAGAAGTTGTTGTACAAGAGGACGAGGTACTGGAGGTTCGGCAACTTCTTGAGGTGCGCCAGGCCCGCGTCGGTCAGGTAGGAGCTGCGGCGGAGGTTGAGCGACTGAAGCGTCTGGATGTTGGCCAAGACGGCGAGGCTCTCGTCGGTGATGTCGGTGTTTTCGAGCACCAGGTCCTTGAGCTTCTTGAGACCCGCCAGGTGCTTGACGCCGTAATCGTTGATCTTGGCGCCCCAGAGTTTGAGGCGTTCGAGGTTCGGCAAGGCGGCGGCGATTTTCTCGACGTCGGGGTTGGTGGCCGGGCGTTCGTACAGGTCCACGCCCACGATTTCGCCGGCGGCGTTGTACTCGAGCTTGCCGCCGAGGTTCTCGATCCGCTGGACGACGGTCTTGGTGGCGGGGTCGAGTTCCTTGGTTTTTTTCTTGGCGCCCGATTCACCGGCTAGGGCATCGAGGCCCAGGGCGAGAATGGCAGTCAAAGCGAGGCCCGCGAGAAAGGCGATGTTGCGCAGCCGCATGGCATGGTATCTCCGTGGTGGCCGATCTTTCATGTCCCGTCTGACATTTAACCTACCGAACGGCACGGGGGAGGGAAAGGAGGGATTGGGGATTAGGGATTGGGGATTGGGGATGGGCATTCGAAGTCTGCCGGCCGAGCCGTGCATGTTCGCCCCGATCTCTAATCCCCAATCCCCAATCCCCAATCCCCAGTCCCCAATCCCCAATCCCCAATCCCCAATCCCTCCCCCGGCCCCCAGGGAGGATTGCGGCGGCTCGGCGCAGTGGGTATGGTGAAGATGCGAAGTGCCCTCCGTAGCGGCAGTTTCGTGCAACTGCGACCCCGTAGATCAGAGGAGTGACAAGGTATGCTCAACCGCACTAATCGCCGCGAGTTCCTCCAGACGACCGCGGCCGGGATCGGCTTTTTCGTGGCGGCCGGGGTTCAGGCCGCCGAGAGCCGTTCGCCGAACGAACGGATCGCGATGGCGTCGATCGGCATCGACGGCAAGGGAGACAGCGACTCGGCCGATGCCGCTCGTCACGGCGATCTGGTCGCCATTTGCGACGTGGACGACAAGAAGCTCGACGCGGCCGCGAAGAAGTACCCTAAGGCCAAGAAATTCAACGATTTCCGCAAGATGCTCGAGACGATGGGCAAGAGCATCGACGCGGTGACCGTGAGCACGCCCGACCACACTCACGCGGTCGCGGCGGCGATGGCGATGAAGATGGGCAAGCACGCCTTCGTGCAGAAGCCGCTGACGCACACGATCTACGAAGCCCGCCGGCTCGGCGAGATCGCCCGAGAGATGAAGGTTGCCACCCAGATGGGGAACCAGGGGACCGCCGAGTCGGGTCTGCGCCGGGCGGCGGCGCTGCTGCGCAAGGGGATTCTCGGCCGCGTCACCGAGGTCCACGTGTGGACGAACCGGCCGATTTGGCCGCAGGGCGGCCCCCGGCCCGCACCCAAGCCCGTCCCCGCCGAACTGCACTGGGACGAGTGGCTCGGCCCGGCCCCGGAACGTCCCTATGGCGATGGTTACCACCCGTTCGCGTGGCGCGGCTGGTGGGATTTCGGCACCGGGGCCCTGGGCGACATGGCGTGCCACACGGTGAACATGCCGTTCATGGGGCTGGGGCTGCGCGATCCGGTGTCGGTCCAGGCCCGATGCTCGGGCCACAACAAGGACAGCTATCCGAAGTGGTCGGTGATCGAGTTCGAGTTCCCGGCCAACGACTGGCGGCCGGGATTGAAGTTCGTGTGGTACGATGGCGGCGAGCTGCCGCCCCGCGAGCTGTTCGGCTCCGAGGAGGACCAGAAGAAGCTCTTCACGGGCCGGTCGGGCCGCAAGGACAAGGACACGCCCAAGCGGAGCGGGTGCCTGGTGATCGGCGAGAAGGGCAAGCTCTACTCGCCCGACGACTACGCCGCCGAGTTCCGGCTCAGCGCCGGCATCGAGGCCCCGGAGGTCGAGTTCCCCGAATCGCCCGGACACTTTGTCGAGTGGGTGCGGGCGATCAAGGGCGGGCCGCAGGCCATGTCGAACTTCCCCGACTACGCCGGCCCCTTGACCGAGACGATCCTGTTGGGCAACCTGGCCGTCTGGACGGCCGACAAGGCCGAGAAGACCGCCGACGGCAGCATGGTGGCGGTGGGCAAGAAGATCGAGTGGGACGCCAAGAACCTCGTGGCCAAGAACGCCCCGGAGGTCGCCCATATCATCAAGACCGAGTATCGCAAGGGATACTCGTTGTAGGCTGAGGGCGGGAACATCCGACCGACGCGCATCGCCGGCCGCAGGCGCCTCGGGGCGCTTGCGGCCGGTTTCGTTGGCGAAACGACTATTGACAATCCTCCGGGGACTTCTTACAACTGCCGCTCAACGACGCACGGAAGACTCGGCCGCGTGCAGGGCGCGGCCCCGACCGGGCGAAGTCACCAGCCGGACGCTGCCGGAGACAAGGACGGTCGCAAGCCAAAGATTCCGCACAATCCGAAGAGTTTGCGTATTGACTTTGCCGGGAACGAACGATAATAGATACGAGTTATGGATCGCTCTCCCATTTCTCTTGGGTGATCGAGGCACACGAGACCATATGGAATGATCCGAGGGCCGCTGGGAAGCACGCAGCTTCGGACTCCCGGTTGCGCAGGGACGGCAGGACCGCCGCCCTCCCAGGGCCGTATCGACCTCGACAGGGAGTCGTTCTTCACCAACGCCCGATCACCGCTTGCGTTGCCTGCCAGTCCGGCCCGTCGGAGGCCGGGATGGCACCTGCGACCTGTCCGGTGCGGGCACACATGAGGAAGTCTGACATGTCGAACTTCGATGGTGACGCCGCCTCATTTACCGCCACGGTGGAGGAGGAGCCTCCGGATGTCCCGCTAAGTACCAACCTTCTGCCGATTCTCTCGGCCCCGGGCGACCCCGAAGCGACGCCCGCCTTGCCTCTGGGCCCGGCTCCTCACCGCTCTTCCCACCTTATCGCTTCGCCTCGCACGCCTCGCGGCAATCCGCTGACCCGAGCCTTCCGCCGGCGCTTCTTCCCCGAGGTCACCGACCAGGAGTGGAACGACTGGCGCTGGCAGGCGCGGAACCGGATCCGGACGCTCGGGCAGATCGAACGCATCCTGGAGCTTTCCGACGTCGAGCGTGCCGCGATGGTCGAGGGCGGGTCGATGCTGCCGGTGGGCGTGACCCCCTATTACATGAGCCTCGTGTCGCGGACCGATCCGAACCAGCCCTTGCGCCGCACCGTGATTCCGACCACCCACGAGTTCACGCGCAAGCGCGGCGAGGCGGACGACCCCTTGGGCGAGGATGGGCACAGCCCCGTGCCCGGCCTGGTCCACCGGTATCCCGACCGCGTGTTGCTGTTGGTCCATGATTTCTGCTCGACCTACTGCCGCTACTGCACGCGGTCGCGGGTGGTGGGGCACGGAGACATCGCCCCCAGCGAGGCGCGGCTCGAGAAGGCCCTCGACTACATCCGCCGCACTCCCACCATCCGCGACGTGCTGCTTTCCGGCGGCGATCCCTTGGCGCTGAGCGAGGAGCGGCTCGATTGGGTGCTGGGGCGTCTCCGGGCGATCCCCCATGTCGAGTTCGTCCGCCTGGGCACCAAGATGCCCGCCGTCCTCCCCCAGCGGATCACCCCGCAGCTTTGCCGCGTGCTCCGCAAATACCACCCCCTGTGGATGAGCCTCCACTTCATCCATCCCGACGAGTGCACGCCGGAAGCCTACCGGGCGTGCAGCCGGCTTGCCGACGCGGGCATACCCCTCGGATCGCAGACCGTGCTGTTGGCCGGCGTGAACGACGACGTGGCGACCATGAAAGAGCTGGTCCACCGGCTCTTGATGATGCGCGTGCGGCCCTACTACCTGTACCAGTGCGACCCGATCTCCGGCTCGTCGCACTTCCGCACGCCCGTGGAAAAGGGCCTTGAGATCATCGAGGGGCTCCGCGGCCACACGACCGGCTACGCGGTTCCGACGTTCGTGATCGATGCCCCGGGCGGCGGCGGGAAGATCCCCCTCCAGCCGAACTACGTGGTCGGGCGCGACGGCGACTTCCTCGTGCTGCGCAACTACGAGCACCGCGAGTTCCGCTATCCCGATCCGCTTCCTTGAACCGACGCCCCATGCGCATTGGTCTGACCTACGACCTGCGGCAAGAGTACCTCGCCGCGGGCTTCAGCGAAGAAGAGACGGCCGAGTTCGATCGCCCCGACACGATCGAGGCGATCGACGAGGCCGTGCAGTTCCTGGGCCACGAAACCGACCGCATCGGCAACGTGCGGCAGCTCGTCGCGCGGCTGGCGCGGGGCGACCGCTGGGACCTTGTGGTGAACATCGCCGAAGGGCTCCACGGCCTGGCGCGCGAGGCCCAAGTGCCTGCCCTCCTGGACGCGTACCAGATCCCCTACACCTTCTCCGATGCCTTGGTCACCGCCGTTTGTCTCCACAAGGGGCTGACGAAGATGGTGGTGCGCCACGCGGGCGTGCCCACGCCCGATTTCGCCGTGATCGAGCGGCTCGAGGACCTCGACCGCGTGGCGTTGCCTTATCCCCTCTTCGCCAAGCCGGTGGCCGAGGGGACGGGCAAGGGGATCGACGGCTCTTCGAAGATCACCGACCCGGACGCGCTCCGTTCGGTCTGTGCCGAACTGCTCCGGCGGTTCCGCCAGCCGGTGCTCGTCGAAACGTTCCTGCCCGGCCGCGAGATGACCGTGGGGATCTGGGGGACCGGCCCCGAGGCCGAGGTGATCGGCACCATGGAGATCCTGCTTCGCCCGACCGCCGAGCCCGAGGTCTACTCGTACCTCAACAAGGAACAGTGCGACGACCGGGTCGACTACCGGGTGTTTGCCGCGGACGGCGACGACGAGGTTCGCCGGGCCGAACAGGTCGCCCTGGCGGCGTGGCGGGCGTTGGGGTGCCGCGACGCGGGCCGGGTCGACGTGCGGTCCGACGCCCGCGGCCAGCCCCATTTCATCGAGGTGAACCCCCTGGCGGGCCTCCACCCGCAGCACTCCGACCTCCCCATGATCTGCACCGGCCGGGGCATCCCCTACGCGCGTTTGATCGAGCGGATCGTGGAGTCGGCGCTCCGACGGGCGGGGGAGACTGCACGGTAGAGGCCGCGAGGACTCCTCCTTCAGGTGCGCCGCCGTCGCCGCCATTTCTCTGGATCGCTGGCGTCCCACAACTGCTCCACGATTAGGAACTTGTCCTCGATGGGCAGTTTGCGAAGCTCATCAAGAGAGATTTCCATCGACAGGAGCCTCCCGAGACCCAAGGCAGCGACTATTGGTGTTCTACCTCGGCGGGCATGCCCGCGGAAGGACCGCCGGCACGAACGATCCGATCGGGAACCGGCGGGCTGCCCCGACCAGTTTCCGGTGTACAATGTGCCCTAAGGACCTTCCCACGACCCCCTGAGCGCTGCATGCACATCGTCATCCTCCACAACGCCGTCTCGCCCGACGACTCCGCGGCCGACCGCGACGTGCTCGTGCAGGCCGAAGCAGTCCGGCGGGCCCTGGAATCGCTTGGGCACTCGTGGCAGATGCTGCCCTGCACGCTCGACCTGGAATCGGCGCGGCAGCGGCTCGAAGCCGCCCAGCCCGACGTGGTCTTCCAACTGGTCGAGTCGCTGGCCGGCTCGGACCAACTCGCGTACCTGGCCACGGGCCTGCTCGACGTGCTGCGCATCCCCTACACGGGATCGTCGACCGAGGCCCTCTTCTTGACGAACCACAAGCTGCTGGCCAAGGAGCGGCTCGACGGGGCGGGCCTGCCCACGCCGCCGTGGATCGCGGCCGAAGGGTGGGCGGGCCGCGGGACCGCGTTCGCGCCCGGGGCCACGTATGTCCTCAAGACCGTCGGCGAACACGCCTCGTACGGCCTCGACGAGCACTCGCTGGTGCAAGCCGCCAGCCGGACGGAGCTAGGGGACCGGCTCGCCGAGCAGTCGCGGCGGCTTGCCCGGCCGTGTTTTGCCGAGCAATACATCGACGGGCGCGAATTCAATCTCTCGGTGCTGGCCTCGCGCGACGGACCGCAGGTGTTGCCTCCGGCCGAGATCGATTTCTCGGCGTTTCCCGAGGGCAAGCCGCGGATCGTGGGTTCCCGGGCCAAGTGGTTGGAGGGCTCGTTCGAGTTCGAGAACACCCCGCGGCGGTTCGACTTCGCGGCCGCCGACGAGCCGCTTCTGGAGCGCCTGGTGGACTTGGCCCGGCGCACGTGGCGCTTGTTCGGGCTGGGCGGCTACGTGCGGGTCGATTTCCGCGTGGACGCCCGGGGCCAGCCGTGGATCCTCGAGATCAACGCGAACCCCTGCCTCTCGCCCGACGCGGGCTTCGCCGCCGCGTTGCGTCGGGCCGCGATTCCGTTCGAAGAGGCCGTCCAGCGGATCCTCGACGATGCGCGGCGCGGGCCTTGACCGCCTCCGCGGCCGGGATTCTATAATGGAGGAAACCGGGCGAGGGCCGCCTGCGTGCGGATCGTCGCGCGGACCAACGCGTTGCGCGAGGGACTGGCCATGCCTGTGCC
>JANLFZ010000195.1 GCA_024653385.1 Thermoguttaceae bacterium
CAAGGCGCGCACCGAGCTGCTCCGGCTGTTCGACTCTGCGGACCGGCAGGTGGATCGCCTCACGCGCCTCGTCGGCGATCTTCTCGATCTGCCCGCGGGCGACGACCAACAGGGCGCCGCCGAGGACCACGACGATCCCGCCGAGCATCTCGACCGCGCTGAGCCGCTCGGCGAGAAACAGGGCCGCCACGAGGTAGGTGACGAACGGCGTGATGAGCATGATGCCGCTGGAGACGACCGGTCCAAGCCGATGGATGCCCCGATAGTACAGCACGTGCCCGAAGGCGATCCCGATCAAGGCCGAGCCCATCAACAGGCCCCACAGATCGAGGCCGATCGCGCCGAGATCGCCGATTCGGCCCAGGAGCAGCATCAGGGCGACCAGGGCTGCCGAGGTGTAGATGCTGATGACGGCGAAGCTCTCGCGCGCGGTGTAGGCGGCCATCCAGTAGCGCACACTGACCGAGTAGCCGCCCCAGGCCAGCGAGGTGGCCACGAGAATCGCCATGCCGATCCACGACTCGGCCGCGCCGTCGCCGAGCTTGTCGACGAACATCAGAATCACGCCCGCGATGCTCAGCACGGCCCCGATCCAGAAGGCCGGCTGGCGGGCCAGACGCCGCTCCTCGGGCAGAAAGGCGAACCCGAAGCAGATGGTAAAGAGGAACGAGAGCCGGATCACGAACCCCAAGGTCGAGGCCGAAACGTAGTACGGGCCCAAGGCGAAGAACGCCTGGCCGACGGCGTTGACGACCGACGGCACGATCGCGTCGCGCCAGACGTTGCGCGGCGTGGCGAGGGCCTTCGCGCCCGTCGGCTCCCGCTCGAGGAAGAGCAGAAACGGCAGCCAGAACAGGGCCCCGACCGAGTAGCGCACGCCGTTGACGGTCCATGCGTCGAGATAGCCCGCGAAATAGCGGAGAAAGATCGGGATCACCCCGAAGCTCAGCATCGCGGCCACGAGGCTCACCAGGGCGGCGGTCTTCCCGCGGTCGTAGTGGGGCATGAACGCTCCGGGCGATCGGCAGACGACGAAAGCCGTAGGATACCGGCCCATGGTGAGCCGTCAAGGGCGCGGCGGACCGGCCGGCTGTGCGGGCGGCCCGTCGCGTGGTATGATCTGCCTGAGACCTTGGGAGGGCTAGAGCATGCGCCGAGATCCCGCCTGGCACGACGAGGTGGCACGCCTGGTTCGCATCGGGCAGATCATCGTGGCCGGAATGGCTGCCGGGCCCACGTTGTTTCTGGCCATCGTCTTGCTATTGGGCTCGCTGGCCAACCGGGTCGGTGACGATGGCCAACCGCTGTTGACGTGGCTGGCGCTGGGCTTTGCGGCCGTCATGGTCGTGCTGCGGTTCGTCGTACCCGGCATCGTCGTAAGCCGTCGGCGGGCGGCGATCGCCCGAGGCGTGTTCCAACCCGGCCAAGGCGCCCAATCGCCCTCGCCCCAGTTCCATCAGTTCCTCGATCGGACGGGCGACGCGGGCCTCTTGTGGCTGGTGTTTCTGACCAAGACGATCTTGGCCGGGGCCACGCTCGAAGGGGCCGCGCTGTTCCTCTTGGTGGCGTACCTGATCGAAGGCGACCTCCTAAGCCTGGTCGTGGCCATCGTGCTCATTTTCGGGATCGTGGCAATGATGCCCAGCCGGCCTGGCGTGCTCCAGTGGATCGAAGACCAACTGCGCCACGTCGAGCAAGAGCGGCAACTGATCCGGTGAGTCGTCGATCACCGGCGTCGTAATCGTTCACGTGCCGGGGACTGGCTCGTTTTTCCGACCGTTGTGGGCCGAAAGACGTGCCTGCCCCCTTGACGCCCTTTACGCCCGAAGGAGACAGTCCCGTTCTCGCGCTGCGTCGCCGCGAAAATGGGGACAGTGCCAGGGAACGGTTACCATTGCACCGAGCGTGTCGAGGCGTATGATGGTGGTGAACCCGTTGGGAGCCTATACCATGAAACGAGTCCTGCTTGCTGCCGTGTGCCTGGGAGTCCTACCGGTTTTCGCCGCGGCCGCCGAGTCGTCCGGCAAGGCGTGGTCGCAGAAATGGCGGGCCGAGAACCGCCAATGGCGAGCGTACCATCTTACCAGTCCGTCGGGCGAGAAGCTGCCCGTCACCAAGACGCTCATCGCCGATGTGCTGGCGCCGATGGGCATCAACGTGCTGATCGTCGAAGTCGGTTACGGTTTCGAGTTCGTCTCGCATCCGGAGCTGGAGGGGCGCGGGTTGAACAAGCGCCAGGCCCGCGAGTTGACCGACGTCTGCCGCCGGCATGGCATCCGGTTGATTCCGCTGATGAACTGCCTGGGGCACCAGTCGTGGGGGGCCAGACCCGGGGCGCTCTTGAGAAAATATCCGCAGTTCGACGAGACGCCGCACATCCCGTTGGACGACAAGAAAATCTACTGCCGCGAGTGGTGCCCTTCGCACCCCGACGTCAATAAGGTCGTGTTCGACCTGCTCGACGAGCTGATCGACGCCTTCGACGCCGACGCGATGCACGTAGGGATGGACGAAGTGTTCTTGATCGGCGACAAGAACTGCCCCCGGTGCAAAGGCAAGGACGTGGGCGAGTTGTTCGCCAAGGTCGTCAACGAATTGCACGGGCATCTGGTGGGCAAGCGCGGGGTCGAGATGCTCATGTGGAGCGACCGGCTGCTCGATGCCGCCGCCATGGGCTACGGCAAGTGGGAGTCGAGCGCCACCGGGTCGCATCGGGCCATCGATCGCGTGCCCAAGGACATCATCATGTGCGACTGGCACTACGAACTGCCGCACGAGTATCCCGGCAAACCGAACGGCTACCCCTCGGTACGGTTCTTCCAAGAGAAGGGCTTCCGCGTGTTGCCTGCCACCTGGCGCAAGCCCGAGGCCGCGGTGGCGCTGGTGCGGGCCTCGCGCGAGGGAGCGACCGAGAAGATGCTGGGGATTCTGTTTACGGGTTGGTCGAACGGTCCCGGAGGGGAAGGACTGCTTCGGGCTTTTCGCGACGGCGACGACAGCAGCTCCAAGAAGGCCGCCGACCCCAAGGGGGCCAAGCGGGCCGAAACGGCCCGCGGCATCGCCGCCGCAATGAAAGCCGGACTGAAAGAACTCGGCCCACCCGGCCGCTGAGGCACGGGGCAGGCGAAGCACTGACCGAAGCGCTCAGCGAATCGTGCGCAGGCTATTCGCCCGAGAGGCGGTCGCCGGCTCGGCGGTCGCCTCCAGACGCGCGGTCACCGAGGGATGGAAAAGCCAACTCGGCCGGCTTTCGGCCTGGCGCGCCTCGACCGAACCGGTGCTGCGAGGCCCCCAGTCCGCGGGGGCGTCGCCGGGGAGCGTCCGGGATGGCCCGGTCTTGCCTGGGGACGAGCCCTCCGGTTTCGCTTTCTCCTTCTCCTGTTCCGGTGGCAGATGCCTTAGGACCGGGGGGATAGGGGCAGGCTCCGGCCGTTGCGGTCGGAGTTCGTCGATCCACGGGGGAGCAAAGACCGGCCGGGTCGGCACGGGATGGAATCGGGGGAACGGCCCGTCGGCTATTCGCGAGGCGGCAGGGACCACCGGCCCGACTCGTGCCAAGCCGGCGTGGTATTTCGCTCGACAAGCCGGGCAGAGATGTCGCGGTGTCCCGCGGCAAGTCGTGCAGGCGCGCGGCTCAACACCCGCGGCGCAGGGCGAACCCCGATAGTCCACCTCCGGATCGGTGGCAGCCGCTTGCAGATTCCAGGTACACGCCAATAGAAGGGTTGCGAGGATACTTCCTCGGGCAAGTCGTCGATGGCGTGGGCTGTTCATGGGCGGTCTGGCATGACACATCGCCGGTCGATGATTCCAGATCGCGTCTCTTAATCGGCAAAGGGGGCCGTGGAAATAAGGAATACTCGTCAGTTTCTCTGTCGCTTTCCTATTTTCCCGAGTCGGCCTCTTTTTTCACCTCGGGAGGTCCCAGGAGCTTTTCGAGGTGTTCGCCAAGCGCCGGTCCTCGGACTTCGGTCGAGACGACGATTCCTTCCTTGTTGACGAGGATCACCTGGGGAATGCTCATCACCCCATACCGAGTCGCCATCGATTTGTCGTCTTCGCCCCGAAGCGCCTGGTCGAAGACGACCGGCCAGGGCAAGTGGTTCTCTTTGACGAACGCCTCGAGTTCCTCCCGGTCTTCATCGACGCTGATGCCGACCACCTCGAAGCCGCGACCGTGGTAGGCTTCGTAGGTTTTTTGGATCGACTTGATCTCCTGCCGGCAGGGCGCGCACCAGGTTGCCCAGAACTGGACTAGCACCACCTTGCCGCGGTAGGTATCCCACGAGAGCGGCTTGCCGTCGAGCGTGGTGCCCTCGAGCGGCATCGCGCGACCCGGGAGTTCCAATCGCCGGGCCATGCCCTCGAGCGATTTGGCAAGCCGGGCGATTGCCCGGTCCTTGCTCTTCTCCAGCAATTTGGCCAAGTCTCGGTTGGCCGCGATCGCCAACTCGCGATGGCCGGACCGCTCGAGCACCTGCGAGACGGTCATGGCCAATCCGGCCTCGGCAGGACCGGCCGGACCGGACGCAATGAACTTCGTAATGGCATCGACGACCTTCTTGAGCTGCTCGACGTCGGCGCTGACGGCCTCGACCATCTGTTCGCGCAGCAAGGCAGCTCGCAATCGGCGGGCCAGAGGCGCGAAGCCCGCCTTCTCGAACCTCTCCGGCAATGCCTGAAGCTGCGCGGCGGCTTCGCGGTCGCCGGCTTGCGCCTTCATGCTGAGTACTTCGGCCATGACCTGGGCCGCGATCGCGCTTTGCTCGTCGTTCGGCTTGCCGGCGAGGATCTTCTCGGCCGCCGCCATCGCGGCCGGGGCGACCTTGGCATTGAACTCGCGGGCCGACTTCTCGTCGGGAGCATCGGGACGCAGTTTGCTTAACCCTTGGAGGAACTCGATTTGCTTGTCGGGCGGACCGTCGGGCACGGCGAACGGGTCCTTCCCCGGCGGTTCGGCCGATTTGCGTTCGGCCTGGGGCTTCTCGGCCACCGGGTCCTTGCCGGCCGCTTCGCCCGCCGTGCCTTTGGCGCAACCGCACGCCAGGCATATCGCCGCGGCCACTGCCGCCATTTGCTGAAATCCCCGACCAAAGCAATTCATCATAGAGGTCCTCGAAGTTGTCCAGGGCCGCCGGCCCAACTTGGGTCGTCGGCCGGTTTCAGGGAATGATTGGGCGCTTGGGGCCAAAGGCAACCCCACCAACCAAGGGGGCAGTGTCCATCCGCTACTCGCCGTGGAACCGGGCAATGATCTCCCAAGCCTCTTCCGGCGTTTCGGCGTACCGGAACAGGTCGAGATCCTCATCGTCGATCACGCCCTCGTCGGCCAGGAACTGGAAGTCGATGACCCGTTCCCAGTACGAGCGGCCGAAGAAGATGATGGGGATGTCTTGCATCCGCCGCGTCTGGCGCAGGGTCAGGGTCTCGAACACCTCGTCGAGGGTTCCGAATCCGCCGGGGAAGGCGACCAGCGCCTTGGCCCGCAGCAGGAAATGGAACTTGCGGATGGCGAAGTACTGAAACTGGAAGCACAGTTCGGGCGTGATGTAGGGGTTCGGGCGTTGTTCCATGGGCAGGCGGATATTCAGGCCGATCGACTTGGCCTGCACGTCGTAGGCGCCGCGATTGGCGGCTTCCATGATGCCCGGCCCGCCCCCGGTGACCATGACGTAGGCCCGCCTGCCGTCTTCCTGGTGCTTCGACGAGACCAGCGCGGCAAACCGCCGTGCGGCGTCGTAATAGCCGCTCTTGGCAACGATGCGCTCGGCCCGCGCCACCGCCCGCTGCCGCCGCGGATCGTCGGGCGTCTCGGCCAGCCGGGCCTGCGCCGCCTCGAGGTGCTTGCGCGCCACGGAAGGTTCCGGAATGCGGGTGCTGCCGAACACGACGATGGTCGAGACGATGTTGTACTTCTCGAAAGTCAGTTCGGGCTTGAGTAGTTCCAGCTCGATCCGGGTCGCGCGCATGCGCGGCTCGGCCAGGAAATCCACGTCCTGGTAGGCCAGACGATAGCTCGGCGAATGGAGGATGCGCTCGAGGTTCGTCTTGCGTTCCGGATCTTCGTTCATGCTGCCAGACTCCCTCAGGACGCCCGAAGAGGACGGTCCCATTTTCGCCCTCTTTCGCCGCGAAAGCTGGGACAGTCCCCGCGAACGGTTACCGCTCACCGCGTCCCGACCACTACAGCCTACTTCCCCGACGGCGGCGGCACAAGCGACACGTTACCGCAAGCAGAACGGCCAGGCGGCTTCGCCACACGCCGAGACGGCGCGCAAGAGCGGTTCCCACGCCAGGATCCAACCCCATGTCGCCAGCCACAACCAGACGCCGGGCGAGGTCGCCTCGACGCGAGGATAGCGCCTGGCCAGGGGGCGCATCGCCGCGTGGAGTGCCAGCACCGGCACCGCGATCGCCGCGCCGGCCTGCCACCCCAGGAACAGCCCCACGCAAGCCGGCCCGAGCGCCAGCCCCAGCCGGTCCCGGGGGCCCACGAAGCGCCACGCGGCAAGCCCCAACGCCATGCCCACGCCCAACCCCGCCAACCCGTCGATCAGCCCCAGTACCCCGTCGAACGCCGGCCCGCTTGCCAACCCAAAGCCCGGTCGGGGCACGATCGCGGGCACGGGCCGCAGGTGCGGCCACACGAGGGGCAACCCCGCGCCGAGGACCAGCGCGGGGATGGCAAGACGCGCCGGCAGGGGTCGCCGGTCGTATTCGATCAGCGCCGCCGGCAACAACGTCGAAAGGAGCAGCAAGTGATAGGCAGCCACGCCGAGCGACTCGCCCGGCGTCAAGGCACGAAACACGATCGAATCGACCGCCGGCCACGGACGCTGCGGCAGGTTCGTCCCGGAGATGCCCTCGACCCACGCCACGACCAGGAACATGGTTGCGGTGACGGCCTCGACCAGCGGGTAGCGCGGCGAGATGGCGGCGCCGCAGTCGCGGCACCGGCCCGCCAACACGATCCAGCCCAAGACCGGCACATTGTCGCGCCATCGAATGGGATGCTTGCACCTCGGGCAGTGCGAGGCGGGATGGACCAGGCTCAATCCCTCGGGCAGCCGGTACACCACGACGTTCAGGAAGCTGCCCACCGCCGCCCCCAAGGCAAACCACCAAACGGCCACGGCGATTTTCGTTGCGGTCAGGTCGAGCAGGTCGGAAAGCATCGGCGATCGGGCCGGTGGCCATCATTGGGACAGTCCCCGCCGCGCCCGAGGGGGAGAGTCCCATTTTCGCGCTCCTTCGCCGCGAAAATCGGGACAGTCCCCGGGAACGGCTCGGCAGGCGATGGAGGCGCGATGCGGCAAGCCGCCATCGACAGCACGCACGCATTGTAATCCGATGCCAGCGCGCCGGGCAACTCGTGCTCGCCCGTCATGCCGATTGACCGGCGGCAATCGCACTGCCTAGAATGACCGCCGGATGCGACCGAGTATGCAAAGCCTGTTTTCGGTGAAGGAGATCATGCCATGTCCCAACCCGAGCCTGTCCGGCCCGCGGCCTCGCCCGAGAAGCTGAGCCGGCGCGAAGCCCTGGCCTACACCGCTGCTTTCGGCAGCGCGTTTCTTGCCGCGCAAGGCTTTGCCGCCGAGGATGTTCCGGCGCCGGCGGCCACCCAGGCCAGGCCCGCGGTGAAGAAGTACGACATGAAGAAGTCGATCAATCTCTGGGCACTGCCTTATCCCCAGAAGATGACCCTGAAGCAGTGCTTCGAGATTTGCAAGGACGCGGGCTTCGACGGCGTCGAGGTGAACTATGCGCTGGAGGGCGACTTGTCGCCGGAGGCCAGTCCCGCCCACATCAAGTCGATCGGCGACATGGCACGCAAGATCGGCCTCGAGATCAGCGGCGTCTGCTCGTTCTTGTTCTGGCCGTACGCGCTTTCGCACGAAGACCCGAAGCGGCGCGAAAAAGGGCTCGAACTGGCCATCCAGATGGTCCGTGCCGCGCGCCTGTTGGGTACCGACAACCTGCTGGTCGTGCCCGGGGCCACCTACGTTCCTTGGATCGAGAACGAGCCGCCAGTGCCGTTCGACGTGTGCGACCGCCGCGCCAAGGAGGCCGTGCGCAAACTGCTGCCCGAGGCCGAGAAGGCGGGCGTGTATCTGAACATCGAGAACATCTTCGCCAACGGCTTCCTCCATACGCCGGACGAGATCAACGCCTTTGTCGACAGCTTCCAGTCGGAGCGGGTGCGGGTCCATTTCGACACGGGGAACATCGCCCAGTACCATTTTGCCGAGCACTGGATTCCGCTCCTGGGCAAGCGGATCAAGAACGTGCACCTGAAGGAATACTCGAAGAAGGTCCACGAGTTCAATCTGCACACGTTCCGGCCGCTGTTGGATGGAACCACGAACTGGCCCGCCGTGCTCGATGCCTTGGAGAAGGTGGGCTACCGCGGCCACCTGATCTTCGAGTACTTCAACCCCTTCCCCTATTGGCCCGAAGCGCTGGTCTACCAGACCTCCGACGCCCTCGACCGGATGCTGGGGCGCAAAGGGTGATGTCCCTCCGTGGTGGCGAAGCGTCCTGAGTTTCCCATCGGCGCCTCGGAAGGTCTTTCTTGCCAATCCACTCCATCGAGGTTCGCACCATGCGACACCGTGTGATCTTTCCTCTGGCCCTTTGGGCCGTTCTCGCGTCGTCCGTACCGGCCTCGGAGCCGACCTTGCAGTTGTCGGTCGTCACCGACCGGCCTGAAGCGATCTACGCCGTGGGCGAACAAGCCAGCTTCGTCGTGACCCTGAAGCAGGGCGACCAGCCGGTGCCCGATGCCGAGGTGACGTGTGTTCTCGACAAGGACGGGATGCCGCCGGTCGCTCAGAAGACGCTGAAGCTCTCCAACGGTGCGGCGACGGTGGAGGGCACCCTGCCAGAGCCCGGGTTTCTCCGCTGCCGCGTGGTCTATGGGGGTCGGCAAGAGAAGCCCCTGGCGGCCATGGCCGCGGCGGCGTTCGATCCCCTGAAGATCCCACCCAGTCTCCCGGCGCCGGAGGATTTCGACTCGTTCTGGGCGCAACAGAAGGCCCGGCTAGCCACGGTGCCCATGAAGCCGACGCTTACGCCTGTCAAGTCGCCGGTCGAGGGCGTCGAGTGCTTCGATGCGCAGATCCCCTGCGTGCCGCCGCGGCCGGTGTCGGGCTATTTCGCCCGGCCGACCGGCGCGGGCCCGAAGAGTTGCCCGGCGATCCTCCTGGTTCATGGGGCGGGAGTGCGCAGTTCGAACCTCGGCGGTGCCGCCGGCGCGGCAAGGCGGTTCGGCGCCCTGGCGATGGACATCAACGCCCATGGCATCCCCAACGGCAAGCCCGACGTGTTCTACAAGGAACTGAGCGACGGCGAGCTGTGCGACTACCGCACGGCCGGGCGAGAGGACCGCCAGCAGTGCTACTTCCTGGGCATGTTCCTTCGGCTGGTGCGGGCGATGGAGTTCCTCACCAGCCAGCCCGAGTGGGACGGCCAGGTGCTCATCGTCCGGGGGAGCAGCCAGGGCGGTGGGCAGGCCATCGCGGCCGCCGGGCTCGACCATCGCGTGACGTTCATCGCGGCCGGCGTGCCGGCCATCTGCGACCACTCGGGCAAGGCGATCGGCCGAGCCAGCGGTTGGCCCCAACTCGTCCCCGACCGCGACGGCAAGCCCGACCCCAAGGTCCTCCAAGTGGCCCGGTATTTCGATGGCATGAACTTCGCCGCCCGGTCGAAGGCCGAGGCGATCATGAGCGTCGGCTTCATCGACGTCACCTGCCCGCCCACGAGCGTCTATGCCGCCTACAACAACCTGCCGGGCAAGAAGCAGATGGTCAACGAGCCCTTGATGGGGCATGCGGTGTCGCCCAAGTTCGAGCGGGCCGCCGATGCGGCCGTCGCCGAGCACATCGCGCGCAAGCGAAAACCATGACACGTCGTTTCGCGGAACCGTTCGCGGGAACGGTCCCCATGAACGGTTTTGGCCACGCGGCGTATTGCGGGATCGCGGGTAACCGCCCGGGGCCACCCGGCCCGTCAGGCGCGACGATCCCAACGAACTTGCGGCCGGCGGAAACCCGTGATACGATGAACCGCGATGAAGGACTTGGCCAAACGAAAGCGCGTGATGGCGCGGTCGTCGCAGTTGGGGCATTGCATCTGCGACCCCAAAAAGCCCTGCCCGTGCGACGTGCTCCGCCAGCACGATGTGTGCCCTTGCGCCGGCGAGCAACTGGCCATGCCCGAGGGTCCGGTGCGACTGACCGCGCTGGTCGATCGTCCGGGTTGCGCCTCGAAGATCGACGCGGCGACGCTTCGTCGCGTGCTCGCGGGACTGCCCGCAAGCAGCGACCCCCGGGTGCTTCTGGGAATGCCGGCCGGCGACGACGCGGGGGTATATCAGCTCGACGAGCGACTGGCCCTCGTGCAGACGGTCGATGTGTTCGCGCCCTCGGTCGACGATCCCTATTTGTTCGGCCAGATCGCGGCGGCGAACTCGCTCAGCGACGTGTACGCGATGGGGGGCCGGCCGCTGACGGCCTTGTCGATCGTGGGCTTTCCGGTGCGTACGTTGCCCGATCGGGTCCTGCGCGAAATCCTCCGGGGCGGCATCGACAAGATGACCGAAGCCGGCGTGGCGGTCATCGGTGGGCACAGCATCCACGACAAGGATATCAAGGCGGGGTTCGCCGTGACCGGCGTCATCGAGCCGGCGCGCGTGGTCGCCCGGGCCGGCGCGCGGCCGGGCGACCGCGTGATCCTCACCAAGCCGATCGGCACGGGCATTCTGGCCTTCGCGGCCCAGATCGGGCGCGCGCCTCCGGCGAGCCTCGATGCCGCGGCGCGCTCGATGGCCGCCTTGAACCGCCGCGCCGC